>NZ_JABWQX020000005.1 GCF_014268655.2 Pseudomonas marvdashtae | reverse complement strand
GGCTCAGGCCGGGGTTTTCTATTTTCGCGGTTGCATCTATAGCGAGCTACTGTATAAACCGCTCCATGTAAAACCGCGCCATCGAGAAAGAGGATCCCCGGACGTGGAAGAAATCATCGAACAATTGCGTGAAGCCAACGAGCCCGTACCGGTCCCGCTGGAGCTGCCCGACGAAGATTTGCTGGTAGAGATCGAAGAGCAGCTGTTCATCGATATACCGTTCGTGTTCAGGGAGTTCTTGCTGACGGTCAGCGACGTTGTATACGGCAGCCTGGAACCGGTAACCGTTACCGACCCGCAATCCCACACCTACTTGCCGGATGTAGCGGCAAATGCCTGGGATGCTGGCGTGGACCGCAGCCTGATTCCGATCTGCCAGGACGGCGACGATTACTATTGCGTCGAAGAGGACGGCACCGTGGTGCTGTGGCAGGCCGAAGAAGAACTGATCGCCGAGGAAACCTGGGAATCGGTCTGGCACTGGGCGCGGGACGTCTGGCTGGAAAGCTGATCCGCCAGACGCCTGCCGTCGGTCAATGCCCGGAGGATTCCTTGTGATTGTCCAAAGTTTCCAGCAACGCCACCTGCATACGCGTGTGAAGGCGCACGAACCAGCGCCAGAGCAGCGCCGCCACGGCAAGCGCCACCACGGCGATCAATACCAGCAACTTGTTGGTCGGTAGAATACTGGCCGACAAGGCTGCCAACAGCAGGAAAATCACTAGTAGCGAAAGAATGGGGATCACTTCGGCAATCACCCGACGGACGCGGTGAGTGTGACGGCCGGCCATTTCCGGTTTCACACCCAGCTCTGCCAGCAGCATCGACAACGCCTTGAGCTTGCGATACGCAGCAATCAGGAACGGCAGTGACAACAGCAATGCCCCGCCCCAGATCAATGCTTTCTGCCAGCTTGGATCGCTGATCCAGGCTTGCAGATACGTCGACATCCACTCGGCGAAATAGCCTCCAGAAACAAAAATCGCGATCACCAACGCCAGATTGACGCCCACCTGCAACAAAATCCGCCTGATCATAGCCGCCACCAGCGCACCCTCGCCTTGGGGTTGGATGCTGCGCAACCATTCGCCATACATGCCTAGCACACGAGTCAGCCGTTGCGGCATCACCGTCGCCAGTTTCACAGATAAGGGGTCCGCAGCACGGATAAGGTAAGGGGTGGACAGCGTGGTCAGCACCGAGACGGCGACGGCTACCGGGTAGAGGAAATCGCTGGTGACCTGCAATGTCATCCCCAGCGAGGCGATGATGAAAGAAAACTCGCCAATCTGCGAAAGCCCCATCCCGACGCGCAGTGAGGTACGTCCATCGTTACCGGCGATAAAAGCACCAAGGCCGCAGGACAACATCTTGCCCAACACCACCGCTACGGTGATCACCGCGATGGGCCAGGCATATTGCAGCAGAATCGCGGGATCGAGCATCAAGCCGATGGCGACGAAAAAAATGGCGCTGAACAAGTCACGCACCGGCTCGACCAGTCGCTCGATCTTCAGCAGCTGCCGGGATTCGGCCATGATTGCACCGATCAGAAACGCTCCCAGTACCATGCTGTACTCGAGCTTTACCACCAGCAGGCAGAAGCCGAAGCACAAGCCCAACACGGTGATGAGCAGCATCTCGTTGCTGTCGAATTTCGCCACATAGGCCAAGAGCCTCGGCACCAGCAAAATGCCGATCACCAGGGCGACGATCATGAACAGCGACAACTTGCCCACCGTCGAAAAAACTTCGCCGGAGCTGACCGTGCCGCTGACGGCGATGCTCGACAGCAGGGCGATAATGCCGATGCCAAGGATATCCTCGACGATCAGGACGCCGAATATGAGCTGCGCGAAGCGCTCGTTTTTCATCTTCAGGTCATTGAGGGCCTTGACGATGATCGTCGTCGAGGAGATTGCGAGGATAGCACCGAGAAACAGCGAATCCATGGTGCTCCAGTCGAACCAGCGACCTATCTCGTAGCCGATCCAGATCATCAGCACGATCTCGAGGAACGCAGCGATGAATGCCGTGGCCCCCACCTTGAACAACTTGCGCAGGCTGAACTCCAGGCCCAGGCAAAACATCAGGAAGATCACTCCAAGCTCGGCCAGGGTCTTTATTGTGTCTTCGTCATGGATGAACCCGAACGGCGGTGTGTGCGGGCCGATGATGAAGCCTGCGACGATGTAGCCCAGCACCACCGGTTGTTTGAAACGATGAAAGAGTACGGTCACCAGCCCCGCAGCCATCATGATAATCGCCAGGTCTTGAATGAAACTGATGGCATGCATATACGAGGCTCCCTGTTCAAAATGACTCATCGTTTGTGGATAAGTCCGTTTCCTTTGTAGGAAATGCCCTTGCGAGAGGCTTTTGAAGGGTAACACCGCGACTTCTGGCAGAAAGACGGTGCAATATATCGAAACAGATCCACCGAAGCGTGACGGCAACTGCGGGCGCAACGTCCCGATATCGGTGGTTTTGGAATGATCCGCCAGCGTCCGCAGAGGCGCACTCCCGATTGGCTGCCTTGAACCGTGAGAATGTTATGGAACCCGGAAACGCCCAGCTGTCGATGACGGTATTGATGACCCCCGATATGGCCAACTTTTCTGGCAATGTCCATGGCGGCACGTTGCTCAAATACCTCGACGAAGTCGCCTACGCCTGTGCCAGCCGTTACGCGGGGAGGTATGTGGTGACGCTGTCGGTCGACCAAGTAATTTTTCGCGAGCCCATTCACGTTGGCGAGCTGGTGACGTTCCTCGCGTCGGTAAACTACACCGGCAATACCTCGATGGAAGTCGGCATCAAGGTCGTGACCGAAAACATTCGTGAACGATCGGTCCGCCATACCAACAGCTGCTTTTTCACCATGGTTGCGGTAGATGACCAGCGCAAGCCCGCGCCCGTTCCTCCCTTGCAGCCGCAAAATGGCGAGGAAAAACGCCGTTACGAACAAGCCCAGCAACGGCGTCAGATCCGCCAGGAGCTGGAGCGGCGTTATCAGGAAATCAAGGCAGACGGGCCTTGATAGGGCTGTCCGAAATCAATGTGGGAGCGAACTTGCCCCCACATTGATTTTTTTGGTCATAGGCTGATCGGCACGGCTTCGAAGCGCACGCGCGGATGCGCGATTCGATCCTGGGCGCGAACCAACTGCAGCTCGTAGCTTGCACACGCCTGGGTTTCCAGCAGCACTTCGTGTACCGCCGCAGCGGTGAATTCGAAAGCCGCTACCAGGCTGTCCCCCAACAATAGCCGCGCCAGGAACAACCCCGAGGTCAGGTCGCCAACCCCCACTGGCTGGCGGGGAAACGCCAGCAACGGGCGGCGCAGATGCCAGCTACCATCAGCTGTCACCAGCAGCATTTCGAAGCTGTCGTCTGGCTTGCCGAGATAAGCCAAGTGCTTGACCAGCACTACCTTCGGTCCACGGGCCAACAGCGCGCGAGCCATGGCCAGGCAATCGAGTAAGGATTGCGCCTTGCGCCCGGAAAAGCTGTCCAGCTCCAACTGGTTCGGACACATGATGTCCGCCACGGCGGCCGCCTCTTCCAGCAGGAACTTGCTCACCTCGGGCGCCACGATGCAGCCTTTCTCCGGATGCCCCATGACAGGGTCACACAGGTACAACGCCTTGGGATTGCATGCCTTGATCCGCGCTACGCCCGCCAGAATCGCTTGCCCCTGGGCGGCGCTGCCCAGATAACCAGACAGCACCGCGTCGCAATTGCCCAACTCGCCAATCGCAGCGATGCCCTCTACCAGAAGCGGTATCTGGGCCGGCGCAAGCACTTCTCCGGCCCACTGTCCGTATTGGGTGTGATTGGAAAACTGCACGGTGTTGAGCGGCCAGACATTTACCCCAACCCGCTGCATCGGAAATACGGCAGCGCTGTTGCCGGCGTGACCAAATATCACGTGGGACTGGATGGCAAGCAGATGAGGCGTACGTTTCATGCGGCAGGTTCCGTAAAACGAATGAAATTCAAGCCGCGCAGTATGCGACTAAACACAGCCTGTACGACAGACCGGCGAGACAGTTAAGCTGACAGCAACTTGTTGGAGCACCTCGTTCATGCTGACCCTTGGAAACATTTTCGTGCTGATGCTGCTGGCTACCGGTGGCGCTTGGCTGTGGCACAACCATGGCTTGCGCGAACGGGCCTTGGCAAGGGTCATGCAACATTGCGCCAACCTCAAGATCGAGTTGCTGGACGGTAACGTGGCGCTGCGAAAGATCGGCTTCGTAAAGGACGCCAGCGGGCGACGACGGTTGGCACGGATCTATAATTTCGAGTTCACGGTGACGGGAGAGACCCGTCATTCGGGCACCATCACCCAGTTCGGGGCGCACAGTGCACACATCGAACTCGCGCCCTACCCCATGCCGTTCGAAGAGACGCCGCCACCGCCGGTCGAGTCGGTCCAGACCCGCCCCAGGGCTGAAGTCATCGAGCTGAGCCAGTGGCGCCAGGAGCACAACAAGTGGAAGCCCTGAAATAAGACGGGCTCAGGGAAGGCGACAACTCGCCAGGCCTGCTTGAAGCGCTTGCGGGTCTTGTGGCTCGGAGAAAATCAGTTCAATTCGCGAATCCTGCCGCCACTCGCTTGCTTGCCATTCCAACGTCCCGCCTTCCAACGCATTGGCTGAAACCCAACCGCCATCGCTGTGGATGACCATTTTCGCCCGCTCCCAGGTGGCGCCTTGCACCCATCGAGACACCGCCGCCACGTTGAATCGTTGGCTCTGATGCCAGCGCCATCCGATGCTCCATCTCTCGCCCTGTTGCTGATAAAGGCAAATCGGCGACGTCGGGTCACTCCAAATGGCAGGCATCTGCCCGAGGCTTTTGGGCAGCGCCAAGTTACCCACTACACCGTTGCCGCGAGAGCCAAGGCCAGGCAATCGATCGACAGGCAACGCAGCCTGGTGCGTCCAGTACAACCCAACCTCCGGCAGCTGCGCAGAGATGCGCTGGCGATCGGTTTCGGTCAGGCCTTCGGATTTGTTCAATAGCAATAAACCGGCATCAGCCAAGACCTGTCGTTGCGCATCAGGCAATGGCTTGCCATCAGCCAACGCTCGGGCGTCCAGCACCAGCACGCAAGGCTGGACCGCCAGTACACCGAGCCAAGGCGCCTGGTTCAGCTGCCGCAACAATTGCGCAGGATGACCCAGCCCGGAAGGTTCGATGAACAGACGGTGTGGGCGCGACTTGCGCAACAAACGGCCAAGGCCAATCTGAAACGGCGCGCCGTTGACGCAACACAAACAGCCCCCGGCCACTTCGCCCAGTGCGATACCATCGGCAGCCTGGCTCAGCAGCGCGGCGTCCAGGCCGATCTGACCGAACTCATTGATCAACACCGCCCAGCGTTCATCAGCCGGGCGCTGGGCCAGCAATTGCCTGATCAAGCTGGTCTTACCTGCCCCCAAGGGCCCGGCAATGACATGGGTGGGAATGTTCTGCAACATGATCGATAGTTTTTTCGACGGAGTTTAACGATGCGAATGATTGGCTGGTTGTTGCTGGCCCTGACTTCGAACCAGGCCATGGCCCAGGCTTGCGTGGTGCACAGCCAGGCTGAGCGGCTCGATGTCAAAGTCTGCCAACAAAACCGCAATATCCCGCAGAAGCTGTTCGCCGACGGTTTCTGCCAGCCAAGCCTGGCCGGGCAGAAAGTCGACGTGCAGTACGTCGAACATTGCCCCCGCGGCGCCTTTGGCATCTGCAGCAACGCCCAGGTCGCCAATATGCCTTATCGCCAGGACATTCACTATTACGGCGTGGCCACCGACTCGGCTTACCTGAAACCCTTTTGTGAGAGCAAAAGCCAAGGAACCTGGCTCAAGCCTTAGGCCAGCCAATCCAGCGAGAGGATCAGCCGACGGTCGCCCGGCGTCGGTTGCGGTGAACGGTGGATCAGTCCGAACCCTTCATTGCCGTGCCATTTTTCACCTTTGAGCAGCGCCACTTCGCCGCTGCACATCTGCTGGATCATCTCCGGGTCGTCAGGCTCGGCGTCAAGCTGGCCCAGCCGCCGACGGTCCATACCGCCCTCCATCAGCCACTGACTACCGACACCGACGTACGTAGTGATCAGTCGAACCGGTACATGATCGACGTGAAAACGCGGGCACATCGCCGAATCCAACGCTCGCAAGCGCACGCCTACGCGTCGGGCGCCCAGCAGGCACGAAAACGCGCTGACCAGCCAGGCCACGTCCGCGACAAAACCCTCATATCCCTGCAGATCGCTGAAACCTGCAGCAAGACCGTGCAGCGTCGGCTGGGTGTCTTCATCCGGCATGTCGAGAACCATCGACTCGGCCACGGACTGGTTCATCGAAACCACCATGGCCGCGAAGTCACTAATATGCGCCGGGAGCTGGCGCTGCCAGACCGCCAGGTTGATGTCATCATCCAGAATCTGCGCCAAGGTCAGCGGGGTATGCCCGTGAACCTGCCGCACCTGTTTCAAACGAGTCGCCAGCATCACGCCGCAACCTCGTCATGCCAGGGACCGAACGGGTCCGGCAAATGACGCCAACCTTCTACCCCCAGGCTCATCTCCGCGTCGGTGAGCAGGCAGGCGTCCAGTTCGGTGGTGAGCAGGGAAAAATCTATATCCTGACCGATGAACACCAGCTCCTGGCGGCAATCACCGGTGGTCGCCAGCCAGTTTTTCATGATGGCGGCGGCGTCCTCCTCGTCCTGCGGCCATTGACCTTTGGGCACAAATCGCCACCAGCGTCCGGCGAAGCCGTGGCGCATCAGACCGCCGGCTTGCGACCAACTGCCGGCCTCCTCGTGTTTGCTCGCCAGCCAGAAAAAACCCTTTGAGCGCAACAGCGTGCCGTTGGTCCATGGGCGATCGATAAAGCTGAAAAACCGTTGCGGATGGAATGGACGGCGGGCGCGGTAAGCCGTCGACGCGATGCCGTATTCCTGGGTTTCGGGCACATGCTCGCCGCGCAGCTCCCGCAGCCAACCGGGCGCCTGCGAGGCGCGCTCAAAGTCAAAACGGCCGGTGTCGAGGATCGTTTCCAGCGGTACCTGGCCCATGACCATTGGAACAATCTGCGCTTGGCTGTTGAGACGCTTCAAAATTGCCGTCAGTTCTTCCCGTTCGTGGCGGCTGATCAGATCGATCTTGCTGATCAGGATCACGTCGGCAAACTCGACCTGTTCAATCAGCAAATCGGTGATAGAGCGCTCGTCTTCTTCCCCGAGGGTTTCGCCCCTTGTCGAAAGGTTCTCGGCGGCTTGGTAATCCTTCATAAAATTCACACCGTCGACCACGGTGACCATGGTGTCGAGCCTCGCGACATCGACCAAGCTGCGACCTTCTTCATCACGAAAGGTGAAGGTCTCGGCCACGGGCATCGGCTCCGAAATACCGGTGGACTCAATCAGCAAATAATCGAAGCGCCCTTCCCTGGCCAGCTTGCCGACTTCTATCAACAAGTCTTCACGTAGCGTGCAGCAGATACAGCCATTGCTCATCTCCACCAATCGTTCTTCGGCCCGATTGAGAGTGACATCTCGCTGAACTTCGCTGCCATCGATGTTGATCTCGCTCATATCGTTGACGATCACTGCGACGCGCAGATTATCGCGATTGCGCAAGACGTGATTAAGCAAGGTACTTTTACCGGCACCGAGGAATCCGGAAAGCACGGTGACTGGGAGGCGCTTGGGCATCAGGTTTATCCTCATCAGGGCGGCGGCCGCTGGCGACGTCGTTTTGGCGTGTCACGGCTCGTTTTCAGGCTTTGGTTCGGCCAAGGTCTGCTTTGTTGATGTTATACTATAACCATAAACGCAACCTTTCCAACTTCCCTCCTGCCGCTTGAGAGTGAAATCCATGCATAACCTCTGTCGGTTGCTGATCGCGGGGTGCTTGTTGTTGCTGGTCGCCCCAGGCGTATCCGCGCAAGAGCCTCTGTTGGCGAAATGCACCCGCAGCGCCAATGTGCTTGCTTGTGTGGATGCACAAGGCAACGCCTATAGCGTCTTAACGGCTGGAAATACGATTTATCTGCGCGGATTCGAGGTATCAGGCCGTCGCTCTTGGGCCCAAACAAACAGCCGCTACGGGCAGCTAACTTTTTTCACGGGATTGGCTTCAAATGGCGAAGCTTGGGTTGGATACAGTCGTCGCGTGGGCTGGACGACTATCAATCGTTTCTCCAGCTCTGGGGGCGGCGCTGGGAGATTCGTGTGCGGGCGAATCACGGGCTGCCAGGATTCGGCGCGCTGATGTTTCACGTGGAACGACCAGCCGCGGTGGATGAAACTCTGTTCATAAAAAAGGATTCGTCGCTTTCATTGTTATACTATAACATCAAAACCGGGCCCCTGATGGATCTTAAAAATGAACGCGTTAACTCTGCCGGATATTGCGGCACAGCCCTCTCGCCAAGCTTTGCCTCTGGAGTGGGTAGGCATGTGCGGCATCGCGGTGCCGGTATTGGTAAACGGCCAGCGGTTGAATGCAACGGCCGACGCGGGTGTCAGCCTCGACGACGGCGAGGCGCGTGGCATCCATATGTCACGCTTGTATCTGGCATTGCAGATGCTAGAAGAGGCCCCGCTCTCTCCGGTCCTTTTACGTCAAATCCTCCAGCAATTTCTCGTTAGCCATGATGGCCTGTCCCGTAGCGCTTCCCTGACTTTGCACACTGACTTGTTATTAAAGCGCCCCGCGCTGGTCAGCCCACTGGCCGGCTGGAAGCGTTATCCAATCGCCATCGAAGCTCAGCTGAAAAACTCAGTGTTCCACGTGGAACTCGAAATTCAGATCCCTTATTCATCGACGTGCCCTTGCTCTGCGGCGCTGGCGCGGCAGTTGATCCAGCAACAATTCGTCGACGATTTTGCCAACAAAGCCCTCGAGCATGCGCAGGTGCTGGCTTGGCTAGGCTCAACGAAAGGCATCGTTGCTACCCCTCATAGCCAACGCAGCGTGGCCACCCTTGCCGTGCGGTTGACCCCCAACGTCGCCGAGCTTCCGTTATTACCGATTATCGATGAGGCCGAAAAAGCCCTCGGCACCGCCGTACAAACCGCCGTCAAACGCGCCGATGAGCAAGCGTTCGCCCTCGCCAATGGCCAAAACCTGATGTTCTGCGAGGACGCTGCGCGTCGATTGAACAGGGCGCTAAGAAGCGTGCCTTCAATCACTTCATTCGACGTACGAGTGGTTCATGCCGAAAGCCTGCATGCCCATGATGCTGTTGCACGAAGCCATTGGAACGGGGAGCAATCATGATCCGATGCCGAGACCTACGCTGGGGCGCGCCCGGACAACCCCTGACGCCGCCCCTTCATATGGAGCGGTCGGAAGGCAGTCTGACGGCCATTATCGGCGCGAACGGCGCGGGGAAAAGCAGCCTGCTGAAAGTCATCGCCGGGCTGCAAAAGCCCCTGTCGGGAAGCGTGCTAATCAAGGTTCCACGGCGCGGCGGCGTGTCATTTCTGCCCCAGCAGCAACATCTGGACCGGCAGTTTCCCATCAGTCTTCAGGAATTGGTGGCCGCTGGCTCCTGGGGCTCAAGACATGCTCCAGCCACACGAAATCAGCGACTCAAGGCTGTCCTGGACGATTGGGCGTTGAGCGGTCTTGAGCAGCGGCCGCTAATGGCGCTCTCGGGAGGCGAGCTGCAACGTGCCCTGCTCGCCCGCTTGAGCCTGGCCGAAGCGCCGCTTTTACTACTCGACGAGCCCCACGCGGCCCTCGACGAACAGGGCCAGACGTTGCTGTGGAAACACATTCATCAATGGCATCGCGAGGGGCGCACCTTGGTGGTGGTCTGCCACGACTTGGCTGCGGTACACCGACACATCCCTCACACATTGTTGATCAGACCCACCGGATGCGAGTTGGGTCGCAGCGCCGATCTCATCGCCCAGCCCACTTACACACGGGTGGCTTGATGCTCGCCGCAGCTCAACTCTGGCTACCCTTCCAGGAATTTGTCTTTATGCGTCGAGCCTTGCTCGGCGGCCTGATGTTGGCGTGCAGCACGGCGCCGCTGGGAGTGTTCCTTATCCTAAGGCGCATGAGCCTGATCGGCGATGCAGTGGCTCACGGCATTTTGCCAGGCGCAGCCCTCGGCTTCTGGTTCGCCGGGCTGAGCTTGCCAGCCTTGACTCTGGGCGGCCTGGGCGCTGGCCTGAGCATGGCCGGGTTGGCTGCCTGGATCACCCGACGTACCGGCCTGCGGGAAGATGCCAGCCTGGCGGCAATCTATCCAATCTCCTTGGCCGCGGGCGTGTTGATTCTCGGCATGGCCGGTAAACGCCTGGACTTGCTGCACTTATTGTTCGGCTCGGCACTGGCCGTGGACGGCCCGACACTCACCGGGATGCTCTGGGTTTCTGCGGCCAGCCTGGCCGCAATGGCGCTGATCTATCGTCCCCTGCTGCTGGACACCCTCGACCCGCTGTTCCTGCAAACCGTCAGCCGTCTCGGGCCGTTGGCCCATGGCGTATTCCTGACCCTCGTGGTGCTCAATCTGGTGATCGGCTTCCAGGCGATCGGCGCATTGATGGTTGTTGGCCTGATGATGCTGCCAGCGGCCGCTTCGAGATTCTGGAGCCGTCGCTTGCCCATGCTGATAGGGGTCGCGGCACTGCTCGGTTGTCTGTCGGTATGGCTGGGCCTGCTGCTGTCGTTCTATCTGTCGCTGCCCAGCGGGCCGGCCATCGTCCTGGTGGCGGGCGCGTCTTATCTGCTGTCCGTGGTATTCGGTCCGGTGCACGGTTTGCTGCGCCGCCCGCCCCTGCTTACATCCCAATGAGGTGTTTCCCGATGCGCGTCCTGTTTCTGATATTCAGCTTGATGCTGTCCATGTCCTTGTCTGCCGCAGAAAAGCTCCACGTGGTCACCAGCTTCTCCATCCTGGCCGACATGACCCAACAGGTCGGCGGCGAACACGTCAAGATCATCAACATGGTGGGACCGGACGCCGATGCGCACACCTACGAGCCCACGCCGGACGACGCCAAGGCACTGCTCGCGGCAAAACTGATCATCAAGAACGGACTGGGCTTCGAGCCGTGGCTGGACCGCCTGGTCACCAGCACTGAAACCAGCGCCCCGGTGATCAGCGCCAGCCGTGGCGTGATCCCGCGTTCGCTGGATGAAGATGGCGAGACCATCCCCGACCCGCATGCCTGGCATAACCTTGCCAATGCCGAACTGTACGTCAGCAATATCACCAAGGCGCTGGTAGCCGCCGACCCGGCCAACAAGGCTGACTACGAACGCAACAGCCAGACTTACCTGAAGAAGATCTACGCCCTGCTCGCCGAAGCCAAGACCAAGTTCGGTGCACTGCCTCCGGGCAATCGCAAGATCGTCACGTCTCACGATGCGTTCGGTTACCTGGGCCAAGCCTATGGCATCGACTTCATGGCGCCCCAAGGCTTGTCCACTGAGCGTGAGCCATCGGCGGCGGAAGTGGCCGCCCTGATCACTCAAATTCGCCAGGCGAAAGTCAAAGCGGTGTTCATGGAAAACATCAAGGACGCACGTCTGCTCAAGCAGATCGCCGACGAAAGCGGCGCGCACATTGGCGGCACGTTGTACTCCGACGCCCTCGCCGCCAGCGGCCCCGCCAGTACCTTCACCGGCCTGTTCGAGTACAACCTCAACACGCTTTACGAGGCATTGAGCCGGCCTTGATCGGCTGGGCTAGCAATACGCAACCCGACGGGAGCGAACGCCCTCGTCCCAGGGGCTGGTTTGAAACAGGTCAAGCCCTCGGCTTGACCGTGCCGCAATCCTGCCCCAGCCACACGGCTCGAGTGTCGAGGCTACCGTTCTGCTGGATCCCAGTGGCGTTGAACGTGCCGTTGACCTTAGTGGTGAATTCTCGATCGCTCTGGAATGTCGCGATACCGTTGCCCTGGGCTTTAGGGCAACTGAAGCGAAACTTCCACTGATTGCCGGTTCGCTCGGTGATCTGCTGTTTGCATCCCGATTGCGGGTCCTGCAATGGAATGTCGTTGGTCTGGACCTGTGCCGGAGTCAGGCACACCCGAATGCCCTTGCCGCCCATGGTAATGCCTTGCTTCTCGAGCATTGCCCGCTGCTCCGGCGTCATCTGGCCTTGCAGCTGGCCGAGGATCAATTGCAGGTCCGGCAGGTTCTGGTTGTCGACTTTCATATTGCTTGTCGTCAATTCCCACAGGCCCGGTTGAAGCATCTGCGCCTGAGCCGCCACAGGAACCGACAAGCCAACGGCCAAGGCCAAACCCAGCAGACGAACTTTCATTGCAAAAACTCCAGAGGACAAGTGGCCGTTAGACGTCTTCCACAGACTTCGGTTCAGGCTCGGGGCGAGTGAATTAAATAGCGACATTCGCGATGGAACATGGTCTGTTAAGCATCGAACCTCAGGAGCATGGCTGTCCCATGGATTATTTTGGCCCGCATGTTTTTGGTTACCTAATCGCGCTGCTCCACACCCTCGGTTCCATTGCCGCCGTTCATGCGGTGCTTACCGTGCGAACCGCCCAAGGCTCGATCGCCTGGGCCCTGTCACTGGTGTTCATTCCGTACCTGACACTGATTCCCTACCTGGTTTTTGGTCGCAGCACCTTCGACGGTTACATCAAGGCGCGCCGGCAAGCCAACGAAGAAATGCGCAAGGCGATTTCTGAATTGAATTGGCGCCCCTGGGTCGAAGAGGCGCTGACCGCCCGCGCGTCCCAGGCTTATGCTTCGTTACGGGCGATGCCTAAATTGGGCCGGGCACCGTGCCTGGCGAACAATCAGGTGCGGTTGCTGGTAGACGGCCAGGTAACGTTCGAGGCTATTTTCCAAGCCATTGAACATGCCAGGGAAGCGGTGCTGGTTCAATTCTTCATCATCCACGACGACCGTCTCGGACAACGCCTGCAGGCATTGCTTTTAAAGAAAGCCGCCGAAGGCGTGGCCGTGTATCTGCTTTATGACCGTATCGGCAGCCATTCCCTGCCCCACCGTTACGTCCAGGCGCTGCGGGACGGCGGTGTCCACGTGAAGGCGTTCGCCACTCGCAGCGGCTGGCTCAACCGGTTTCAGGTCAACTTTCGCAACCACCGCAAGATTGTCGCTGTGGACGGCGTCCTGGGCTTCGTCGGCGGCCACAATGTGGGCGATGAATATCTGGGTGAAAAGCCTCCCTTGGCCCCCTGGCGCGATACCCATGTCGAAGTCCGCGGCCCCGTTGTGGGCAGCATGCAGGAGTCATTTGCCGAAGACTGGTTCTGGGCCGCTCGCTCGTTGCCGCCGTTGATCCTTCCGGACACTTATCCAGAGGGCGGCGTGCTCTGCCAGCTGTTGTCCAGCGGTCCGGCCGATGCCTACGAAACCTGCTCGCTGTTCTTTGTCGAGGCCATCCATGCCGCAAGCGAGCGGGTCTGGATTACCACGCCGTATTTCATACCCGACGAAGCAGTGTTTGCGGCACTGCGCCTTGCGGTCCTGCGCGGGGTGGATGTGCGCATCCTTCTACCGTCGCGGCCGGACCACAAGATTGTCTACGCCGCATCCAGCCTCTATGCCTTCGAAGCGGTTCGGGCCGGCGTGCGGGTGTTCCGTTATGAGCCAGGCTTTTTGCATCAGAAAGTTGTCTTGGTCGACCGGGAAATAAGCGCCATCGGCAGCGCGAACCTGGATAACCGTTCGTTCCGATTGAATTTCGAGGTGATGCTCCTGACGGTGGATGCCGCCTTCGCCAGCGAAGTGGAGCAAATGCTGGAAAACGATTTCGCCCAAGCCCACGAAATCGCCAAACAAGAAAGCCGGGAGACCCACCGCCTGCAGAAAGTCGGCATGCGGATCGCCCGGCTCATTTCCCCGATCCTTTAAGGGATGTAGATGTCGTCGCGGGTCCAGGGCAACTCATGGCTACCATCGGCATGGGCCTTCACCGCGAGAATCTGGTGCAGGTTGATCCAACCCTTGGCAAACGCATAAGCGCAGCCGGCCAAGTAGAGTCGCCAGATTCGCAGCGCCTGTTCAGGCACTTCCCTGGAGGCGGCTTCGAGGTTGTCTTCGAGGCGCTCGCTCCAATGGTCGAGCGTGCGCGCGTAATGCATGCGCAGGCTTTCCACGTCGACGATTTCCAACCCTGCTTCGCTGATCTCGGCAGAGATCATTGACAGGTGCGGCAGTTCACCGTTGGGGAACACGTACTTCTCGATGAACTCACCCGCGCCGCGACCGACCGGGCGGCCGTCGGTGTGCTTGGCAGTAATCCCATGGTTCATTACCAGGCCACCCTCGCGAACGGCGCCAAACAGCGTCTTGCAGTACTGCGCCAGATTGGCGTGCCCTACGTGCTCGAACATACCTACGCTGACCACTTTGTCGAAGCGACCGTCCTGGGGCAGGTCTCGGTAATCCATCAGCTGGAGCTCAACTTGATCCGCCAGCCCTTGCGCGTTGACCCGCTCGCGGGCCAAGGCCAGTTGCGCGTTGCTCAGGGTGATGCCGAAAACCCTGGCGCCGAATTCTCGCGCCGCGAAGCGGGCCAACCCGCCCCATCCGCACCCGACGTCCAGCAGATAGTCGCCCGGTTGCAGGCGCAACTTGCGGCACAGATGGCGGAACTTGGCTTGCTGCGCTTGTTCGAGGGTTTCGCTGCCGGTTTCGAAATAGGCGCATGAATATGCCATGTCGCTGTCGAGCCAGAGCTGATAAAAGGCATTGGATAAATCGTAATGGTAGGAAATCGCCTTGGCGTCGGTTTCCTTGTCATGGACCGAGCGCATCGGCAAATGTCTGTCGTCGTCTTTCAACAAGGCCTGGCTCAACTCGTCGCAGACCCGAATGACTTCGTTGATCGAGCCCTCGAGTTCAAGTTTGCCTTCGACAAATGCCGCTCCCAATGCGTCCAGGCTGGGATGGGTGAATTGCGCAACCATTTGTGGGTCCTTGACCACAATCGTGACGCTGGGGTCGGCACCCAGCGTGAACTCATTACCGTCCCAGAGCCGCAGCCGAAGCGGAAGATGCAGATTCTGTAAGGCCGGTGGAAGGTGAGCGAGCATGAAGAATCCCCCCTTGTTTCAGACGTCTGAAATGAGGGTAGACCATCGTAGAAAAATAGTAGGCTATCGAATTTATAGCCTTTTTCTATCGCTTCCAATTCTACTGTTTGAGCAGTAACCGCCTGAAGTGGTGCGCCCCTCTCGTAAATGACTGTAGGAGCGACCAACAGTTCGCTTCAAGTACTCAAGCAGACACGCTAGATTTTTGGCAAGGGCTCCTGGAACCGCAGCAGCCGTCCAGCGTTACCCAGTACCAACAATGTGCTTAGGTTATGCAGCAGCGCCGCGATCATCGCCCCCGCCGCCCCGAGCCAGCCAAATGCAGCGAAGGCGACGATGGCCAGCGTCCAGCCCAAGCCGATGATCACATTGACCTGGAGCGTCCGCCGGCATTGGCGACTCAATCGCACGCAGGTGCCCAGGCGCCGCAGGTCGCTGCCAATCAGGACAATATCCGCCGACGCGAGGGCAATGTCCGCGCCGCCAGCGCCCATCGCAACGCCCACCACGCCGGCCTTGAGCGCCAACGAATCATTGATCCCGTCCCCCACCACCATGGGCCGGAACCCGTGGCCAATTTCGGCCATGACCCGTTTGAGCTTATCTTCTGGGAATGCCTGAGCCTGAACGTCATTAATGCCAACTTCTTGTGCCAGGGCAGTGGCCACGCTCTGGCGATCACCGGTCAACAACAACTGGCGCCCCAGGCCAAGCGCGCGTAATTGCTCCATGGCCGCCCCCGCTTCCGGCTTGACGCTGTCGGCCAGCAGCAGCCAGGCGAGAAAGTGTCCATTTAGGGCCAATCCGGCGATCGGGCCGTCATGATCGGGAATCGTCGAGGTCTGGATCCCCAATTGGGCAAACAACTCGGGGCGGCCGAGTGCAGCCTCCCCTTGCTCGGTCATTGCCACCACACCCAAACCCTGGCGTTCGTGGATATCAGTGAGTGGCAGATAATTGTGCTGTTCCACCAAGCTCGCCAAAGCACGACTGACCGGATGACTGCTGGCCGAGCCGAGGCTCGCGGCCAATGGCAGCAGCACGGTGCGATCAGCTGAGGCACTTTGGATCGACTGCAGGCGCAACGTGCCATAAGTCAAAGTGCCGGTCTTGTCGATGACCAACGATGTCAGGTCCGCCAGCTCTTCAAGGAAGGCCGAGCTGCGAATCAAGATGCCATGGCGCGCTGCCACCGCGATGCCGGCAATCGCCGTGGCCGGCGCCGACAGCACAAGGGCGCAGGGACACGCCGCGACCAGAACCGCGAGCATCGCCTGGGCGTCGTTGGTCACGAACCAGGTCACCGCCGCCAGCAACAGCACCAACACCAGGTAGCTACCGGCGTATCGTTCCAGCAAACGCGTAATCGGTGGCTTGGAGCGCTCGGCGTTTTGCATCAGGGCAATCACCTTGCCCAGCGTCGATTCCTCGCCGGTGCGTGTCACTTGCAGACGCAGCAGACCATCAAGATTGATCGCGCCGCCAAACACTTCGACGCCGGCCACCGCTTCCAATGGCACCGACTCCCCGGTAATAGGCGCGGTGTCGAGACTTGCCTGACCGGACAACACCCGACCGTCGGCGGGCACCCGATCTCCAGCACGAACCTCCACCACATCGCCAGGTCGCAACGTACCGTTATCGACTTCGACAATCGAGCCGTCGGCCTGCACCTTGCGGCCCTGGCTGCGGGTCAACTGGCCGAGTGCGTGAATCGCTTCCTGGGAGCCAATGACACTGCGCTCTTCCAGGACGTGACCGAAAATCATGATGATCGGTAGCAGCGCCGCGGTCAGCAGATCGCCAGTGGCCCAGGCGCCGAGCATCGCCAGGGCGATCAGTTGATCGGTGATCCCGTGCAGGCTTGGATAACGCAAGCTGTACCAGGCGGAACGCATCACCGGCACCGCTACCAACAATGAGGCAAACCCCAACAGCAGTTGACTGACCCCGCTTTGCTCCGGCGACCAGCCGCGCCATGCAAGGCCCAAGGCAAGCAGGCCGAGGGCGAGCATAGCCAGCGTCAGTTGCCGTGCGGCTGAACGCTGCTCGGCGGAGGACAACATCGGCATGGCTGTGTTTTGGGCGGTCATTGGCCGGCTCCCTGGATGATCAGACGGCTGTCGTCTTTCGGGTCGACCGTGGTGACTGACCCCGCCCGGAGGAGGATGTCAGGCATGCGTTCGCGGTAAAGGCGCAGCAACATCTGAGGATCCTGGCCTTGGGTTTTCGCCAACCCGAACACCGTAGCCGTGTCCGCCGAAGCCTTGGCGAGCCGTTCGCCGGCCTGCGCATGGGCGACTTCCAACGTGCGATCGGCATCCTGGCGGGCGGCCTGGGTTTGTTTCTCGGCTTCGGTGTGAGCATTGGCGACGGCTTTGTCGGCTTGCTGGCTAGCAGTCAATACCGCATTGAACGCCCCCACCGCTGGGCCCGGCAGGCTCGATTGCACATCGACCCGGACCACTTCGATCCCCAGCCCCTGCCCTGTCGCTGCAAGATCAGCCAAGCGGCGGTTGATGCCTTGCACCAAGTCGCCACGCAAGCGTTCGCGGCGCTCCGCAGCCTGGTTGTCGCTGCCCAGCAGTTCAGGCCGGGCCACCAGAATGGTGTCCAGGTCCCTGGCGGCGGCGAGTGCCACGGCGCTGCGGGTCGCCAGTCGGTCCAGCGCCGGCAATACATGTTCACCTTGCAGGGCGTACGCGTAAGGCTCGGTGACCTTATAGAACACCCGCACATCCAGTTGCACCACACCTGCGTCACCGGTCAATAAATAACCAGAGCCCGCCAACGCGTCGCTGACCGGGGAAGCGAAACTGGCGACACGATCAGCTTGCAGAGCCGCGTCCGAACGCAACAGATTGTCGATCCTTCGCTCCAGTACGCGATCCGCAGCGGGCAACAGAATCACCTGTTCCACGGGACGAGGCCAGGCGATCAAGAGCCCGGCGTTCCGGATTCGATCAAGAGCACCAAAGTGCATCACCATCGCCCGGTCCTGCGGGTCGATCTGTCGCACATTGGAAAAAATCCAAGCCAATGCAGCCAAAATCGTAACGGCATAAAGAGCAAGAAACGCTAAGCGTCCGGCCTGGATCCATGGGCTGGACAACTCGTTTGTTCCACGTGGAACCAAACTCATGGCTGTGTTCCACCCTTGAGTTCCGCCGTCGGGGGACCGTCAACCAAGACACGGAACGGCGCGGCGTCAGTGCGCAGGATCAACTTGGTGCCTGGGCTGACAATGGTGCTCAGGGTGTCCAGGGAACGCAGCAGGTTGTAAAGCTGAGGCGAACCCGCATAGGCCTTGCCATAGATTTCAGCCGCCTCTACCCGGGACTGCGCCTCGATTTCAGCGGCTTTAACCGTTGCATCGGCTTGCAGGATTCGTGCATCACGTTCGGCGGAAGACCGAATCTGTGCGGCCTCACGCTTACCGATGGCCGTGCGCTCCGTAGCGATGGTTTCGCGCTCTGCACGCATACGGTCCACCGTTGCAGTGAGCGTCACTGACGGCAGCGTCAGGCGCTCGATGCCAACCTGAAGTACGCGCACGCCGTAGGTGGCCAGCAGTTGTTGTTCGATTTGCTGGCGCAACTGGGCTTCGAAATCAGCAATGCGCACTTGGCTGGGATCGGTGTTGACCAAGTTTGCCAGGTCATAACTGGCGGCCGTGGTCTCCAGGGCTGAACCGACAAACGTGCGGATTTGCCGCGCGGCTTCGTCCGGCTGGTTCTGCACGGCCCGCATGAAACGCTGCACATTGTCCGTGTCACCCTGCACCTGCCACGTCACGTAGGCCTGGACGATGATCCGTAACCCGTCGCGCGTACCGACGTCCTGCAAACCGCTGGAGCTGGTACGAAGGCGCAAATCCACCGGGATCGCCGCTTCGAATGGCGCTGGCCAGCGCCAGCCCAGGCCCGGCTGCAGCAACACCCGCGCCGGATTGCCAAAACGGGTGATGACGGTGGCTTCACCCGACCGCACTTGCACCAGGCTCGCGGCCGCGATGGCAAAGGCCACCAGCAATAATGCCCAGCTCATCCGTCGCCAGGGAAACGGCCCGGCCACCTGCGGATCGCCGTGATGGGCGTGATGATGTCCGTGGTGATGACCGGCATAGCCGTGATCGTGACCGGCGTGGTCAGGGTGATCGTGTGACGAAGACTGGCTCAATGGGCAGCTCCTGGCTGGACAGGGTTACGTGGCGACGCGGGGTCCGCCGGCAGCGTGAAGTTACGCAGGTCAATGGTCGGCGCGTTGCCGCTGCCGCCCAGGCGATGATCGAGTATCAGCAGATTGGCCTGGCCAAGTCCCTGGCTCAGTTGGCTAAGGTATTGCTCCAGGACGAAGGCGTGCCCCGCCGACGCGTAGGCTTTGCGATCGGCGTTGAAGCGCAGGTCCGCGGCCTGGGCGGTGGCGCTGATTTCCCGGGCGGTGCCTTGGGCCCGGTCATAGGCAACGCTCGCTTGCAGTTGCGCTTGGTTGGTTTGTTCCGCAGCGGCGCCACGCTCCCGGGCAATCAGTGCCTGGGCACCGATCTGCGCCGCCTGCACACCGTGGTAGGCATTGGCCGCACCGGCCGGTGGGTGAATCGCCTCTACCACCGTCGCGAGAATCTCCACGCCGCTGTCGAGTGATTGCAAGTCGGCCTGCACCGCACGGCCGATTTCATCCGCCAGGCTGACACGGTCCGCACCGAGCAAACCGTCCAGCGTGCGCGAAGCAAACTCATGCACGAGGATGCGGCTGGCGGTGCTGCGGATCAACGCCGGCACATCCGCACTGTTGTAAGTGGCCGCCAGTGCGGCGGCGTCCGTCAAGCCGATGCGATATACGAAGCGCACGTCCATGTTGACGATCTGGAAGCTTTGTTGATCGCCGCGCCGACTGGCAATCACTTGGGATTTGTCGTTCACATGACTGGCGTCCCATAAGCGATTGGCAACCGTCGGGGCAGGCCCTTCCGCTGGCTCAGCTTCCGGGACCACCTTGTTATCGCCGATACTGGTCGCCAACTCATGCACAACGCCGTTTTCTACGCTGAGCACCCTGCCCCACGGCCAAGGCAGCCCGGCATGCAGGCCCGGGCCGAAGACTTCCACCGGTTTACCAAACCGCTCATAGATGCCACGTGCTTGCAGCGGCACCTCATGCACGCCCGTCAGCAGCCAACCCACCAATGCCACCAGCGCCAGGACCGGCAAGAAGGCCCGGCGCATGTAGCTGAACGCCCAGATCTGGCGCAAGTCGATGCCGAAGCGGTTGTGCAGCTCATGTTGCAGGGCCAGCAACGGTTGCGGCGGCCAGCGCAGCAGGTCGGCGATGACGCTTCGCCCCAACAACCTCGGCTCCAGGGACTCCCGGCGCGGGCTGAACAACGAGAGCGCGGCGCGCAGCAAGAACTCCACCGCTACCAGCCCTGGCAATACCCCGGTCAGCACCGCCAAGCGCACCGGCCATACCGACGATTCCCCGGCGAAGAGCAAGCACAAGGCTGTCAGCACAAGAACGGCGATGGCGACTCGTGACAGTTGCGCGAGCGACGATGCTTCTGGCCATTCGAGGGCAGATTGTTGAACCAGTTGCCGCTCAAACACCAGCAAGCCGAACGCCAACAACAATGCGAGCACGGCGCCGACACTGGCCGACACGCCAAGCGAAGCAGCTGGAAGATCAAGGTTCCAAGCCTGCTCCAGACTCAACAGGGTCAAGAGCGACCAACCGGCGAGCCACAAGGCAGGCGCCCCGATTTGCGTCAGCAAACCAATCGAGCGGGCGCTGATTCGCTCGAGCATCTGCTCATACCAGCCCACGTTATCCACAGGCTCGGCGGCGGCAAGAACTGGGATTTCGACCTGGCGCACAAGCGCCTGGCTGCGCCACTTGGCCACCCAGCCAGCCGATTGCAGGCCCGCCACCAGCACAATCAAGCTGGCACTTTGGCTAACCAACAGCGCAGGCCATATCGACTGCGGCGAAAACAACCCAGTGAAAAACGCCAGCACCAGCCCAACGCTCGCCAGGCCGCCCAGCACAAAAACGACCCGCTTCAAGCGACGCGCTTGCAACGACGCCTGCTGAAAGCGCGGCCACTCAGCCACTTGTGCCCCTTGGATATCAAGATCGACTTGCATGTCACCCCAGCGCTTGTGGCGATCAAAATCTGCATTGGCAACCGACGCCCAATGCCGCTCCGTTACGTGGCGTTACCTTATAACCATTTCTGTGAAATTTCTGTTTTGAATTGTTCACGGTATGCAGAAGCCTGCCACTTGACGTAAGCCTTGACCGAATTCTTCGGAAACGCTCATATTACGCACATAATTTTTTTACAAGCCAAGCGGGAGAACGGTATGAGCAACTACGACGTCATCATTCTGGGCGGCGGTCCTGGCGGCTATAACGCGGCGATTCGCGCCGGACAGCTGGGGTTGAAAGCGGCCTGTATCGAGGGCCGCGCCACCCTCGGCGGCACCTGTCTGAACGTCGGCTGCATGCCCTCCAAGGCGTTGCTCCACGCTTCGGAACTGTACGAAGCGGCCAAGGGCTCTGAGTTTGCCAACCTGGGCATCAACGTCAGCCCCACCCTCGACCTCGTACAGATGATGAAGCAGAAGGACGACAGCGTGACTGGCCTGACCAAGGGCATCGAATTTCTGTTCCGCAAGAACAAAGTCGACTGGATCAAGGGCTGGGGCCATATCGATGGACCGGGTAAAGTGACCGTCACCGCCGAGGACGGCGGCGAGACCGAACTGAGCGCCAAGGACATCATCATTGCCACCGGCTCAGAGCCCACCCCGCTGCCCGGCGTAGACATCGATAACCGGCGCATCCTGGACTCCACCGGTGCGCTGTCCCTGGGCGAAGTGCCCCGGCATCTGGTGGTGATAGGCGCTGGCGTCATCGGCCTCGAACTGGGTTCGGTCTGGCGGCGCCTGGGTGCCGAGGTAACCGTGGTGGAATACCTCGATCGCATCTGCCCAGGCGTAGATGGCGAAGCCGGCAAGACCCTGCAACGGGCCCTGGCCAAACAAGGCATTCAGTTCAAGTTGAGCGCTAAAGTCACCGGCGCCGTGTCCTCGGCGAACGGCGTGCAGTTGCACGTCGAACCCGCGGCAGGCGGCGAGGCGCAAACGCTGGACGCCGATTACGTGCTGGTCGCCATCGGTCGCCGCCCTTATACCCAGGGGCTGGGGCTGGAGAACGTCGGGTTGGCGACCGACAAACGCGGCATGCTCGCCAACCAGCGCCACCGCACAGAAGCGCCGGGCGTCTGGGTGATCGGGGATGTCACCTCCGGGCCAATGCTGGCCCACAAGGCGGAAGATGAAGCCATGGCCTGCATCGAACAAATCGTCGGCAAGGCGGGCGAGGTCAATTACGAGCTGATCCCCAACGTTATCTATACCCGTCCGGAACTGGCCAGCGTCGGCAAAACCGAAGAGCAACTCAAGGCTGAAGGTCGCGCCTATAAAGTCGGCAAATTTCCGTTCACGGCCAACAGCCGGGCAAAAATCAATCACGAAACCGAAGGGTTCGCCAAGGTATTGGCCGATGAACACACCGACCAGATTCTCGGCGTGCATCTGGTCGGCCCGAGTGTCAGCGAGATGATCGGCGAGTATTGCGTCGCGATGGAATTCGGCGCATCGGCCGAAGACATCGCCCTGATTTGCCACCCCCACCCCACTCGCTCGGAAGCGCTGCGTCAGGCGGCGATGAATGTGGAAGGAATGGCTACGCAGATGTAGGCAACAAAGAGCACTGCGGTAGATTCCTGCGGCGGGGGAGCTCCCTCGCCACAGATTGATCAATCTACTCGGCTGCCATCCGCGCCTTGCGCTTGGGGCGGCTGATGAATGCCAGCACCACGGCCACCACGAGCACCGCGCCACCCACCTCCAACCACGCCTTGAAAGGCCGCAGGGCCGAGCGAATCGGTGCCAGGGCCTGGGTGACGTAGCGTTTATTCGCCTGGTCGAACGCCGGTTCCGCACATTGGTGACCGAAATCCCACGCCCATTCCACGTAGGGGCCTTCCTTCACGTAACGCTGATACAACGCACTTTGCACTTCCAGACTCGAGTTGTACCCGACCGCCTTGCACAGCACCGCCGCAAACGCCTGGCTGGTGTGCGGCAAATGATCGGCAGCCTGGCTCGCCAACGCCGTGGCGACAAAACGGTAGTGATAACGCACGTCCGGTTGCGCTGTGCTGGCCTGTTGCCGTTGCACTTCGCCTTCCGCTACCAGCGGACCGATCTTCAGCTCCACCGGCTCAAAACTGTAGTTGCCATCCAGGCTCGCGTAATCCGGCGCCATCTCGTAGCCCAGCAATTGCATGCCGGACTTGCGCGCGATGACGGACGCGTTGAAATACGCCTCGGCACGGCTGGTTGGCAACCATTTGGACTCGGCATCCTGGCGCAATTTTCCGTAGGCGCGGGCCTTGTCCTGCAGCTCGGCGTTATCGAAATAAGCCGGTGCCTCATCGTAGCGACCCTCACGCAGCAAGCGACGCCCCAGCAGGTTGCGCAGGTTCCCGGCTACGGACAACTGCACGTAGTTGTCTCGATCCTCCTGGCTCAACGGCGGCGGTGCCGGCACCTGGGCGTCGACATATTGCTTGAGTTCCTCGACGGTCAGCACGCGCTCGGCGACCGTCGCGGCGTCATACCAATAATTGCCCTGGCCGCGATAAAGCTGATCGAACGCTTGCAGATAGTCGCCCCGTTGCAACGCGAGGATCGCGCTTTCGCCCTCGACCCGACACTTGGGCTGTACCGTCTCGTAATCCCAGTCTGGCGTGCGGCGGGCGCCCCAGGACTCGTCCTGCGGAAAAGCCTGGGCGGCCTTGGCATAAGCCGCCGCCGCAGCGACTTTGTCGCCCTCGCGCAACGCGAGCTTGGCCCGCACCCACCAGGCCAATCCGGTGTCGGCGGCCTTGTCTGCAAACGCCTTTGCGCCAGCGTAGTCAGCGTGTTGATAACTCACCGCCGCCAAGCGATCAGCGTCTTCCAGGTTGCTCTGGGCGCTGGCTTGCAGAAGCTTGACGAGTTTTTTCTCGCCGGACGGCTCTTCGCCGTCCCACCAGCCGACACGGCTGAGCAAATAGGCGGTTACCAAGCGCTGGACCGATTTGGCTTTGAGCAATTCGCCCAGGCGTTCTTCCGACTCGACGCTGAGGCCGCCCGCCAACTGCAGCAACGAGCTGTAGCCGACCGGGGAGCCCTGAGCGTTCTGGCTCGCATACAGGCCGATGGCGGCGTCCCAGTCGTCGGCGGTATAGGCGACCCTGACCTCTTCGCCCAGGCTGGCGACGCCCAATTCCAGCGGATCACTGAAGCCGGCGATACTCAGCTCGCGAGCCTGGCGGAACGCTTGGCGAGCCTGATCCTGCATCACCGCCGGTTCGCCGCGCCCGGCCTCGACGCTCATGGCAAACAAGGCACGTCCCAAGGAATAGGCGGCCCAGGTGCTGCGCAAACGACGCTCGTCGGCCGGCAACGCGAGCAATTGCTGGAACGATTCGGCAGCACGCGGATGATCGCCCGCATTGAAGGCCGCCGCGCCGATCGCATACAACCGCAACTCGGCGGGCAGGTTCGCCGCTTCGGCAACGACCAGCTCGACATCGCTTGATGCCCGCAAACGCTCCACCACGGCTTGTTGCGGTGGCGTGAGGCCAAGTTGTTCGGCCTTGTTGCGTTGTTCCACGTAAGAAGAAACATCGTCGTAGCTGTAATCCGGGTTGCGCGTTGCCTCTGTCACTGGCTTCAACCCCGCGATGGCCTGGCCGAGGCGGCTGACTTCGAAGCGAAAGCTGCCTTCGGGCAGTTCAGCCAATGACTGGGCACGGTTATCCAGCAGGCGCATCGGGAAATCCGGCCCACAAGCCATTGCCTGGCCCAGCGGCAGGCTGAGGCTCAGGCACAGCAGGCGACGAGGCCAGTTACGGGTAGACATTGAATCCTCCTTGGTCAATTTTCGTACAGCGCGCCCAGCCGATAGCCCGTTGGGCACCGGCAGCCAAGCGGCCTTCCTGAATGCGGGTGAAGGTAAGCAGTCCGGGGGTTTGTTGCAACGTATAACCCGCCAAGGCATCGACCCCATCACAGGCGCCTACAGCAAGGGTCAGACGCTGGGGCCAGGGGCTGTCGAGATTGCCCTGGTTCACCAGCCGGATATCGTACAGGCCGTCTTGCTCGTCAACGTGCACCGCCAGGCGACTGTCGAGGCTGTCTCCACGGGCAACCGCGCCCAGCGTGGTCAGGCTCCAGACTCGCCGGTCCCCCGTCAGCGGCAGGCGAAACCAGATCAGCCCGGCCAAATGCTCCGGCGGTTCGGCGCGCAGGTCGGCAACAAGCCCGGCCACGGTTTGCGGATCGGCCAACAATTCCCGACGCTCGCCGCCCCGGTCGATGGGCACTTCGCTTTCCACCACCGGCGCACCGGTTTCCTGAGTCAAAAGCGCCACGCCATACGCCGGCAAGGCCAGATAAAAAGGCCGCGTGGTGACGGCCCCCCAACGCTTGGCCCAGCGCCTGGCCTGGCCGGCATCGAACAGTCCTTGCCGCGGGTCGCTGACCGCGTGAACCTGCAACACGCTGCTGTCCACCGTCTGCAACAACTCGGTCAGTTCAGGGCTGTCGAGCCAGGCCGGCAGCGCCGTGATGCTTAGCTGCAACGTGGTCGGCAAGGTTTGGCGCAATCGTGCGAGGAACGTCCGGTAGGCCGGCAGTCGTGCGCTACCGGCATCGTGATCGATCTCAACTCCCACCGGCGCCAGGCCTTGGGCTTGCCAGTCGCCTAGCACGTGTTGGATCTGCGCGATGACATCGTCTTGGTTGAGGGATTTGAGCTGACCGTCCAGGCGAATCACAGCCACCAACGGCCGACCGTCAGCCTTGAGCATCGCCGGATCGATCCGCGCCCGGCTCCAGCCGGCGCCGGGAAATGCCTGCAACGCCAACACCCGGACACTGGAAAAGTCGCCACGGCTCTGGCGCAGCGCCAACGCGTGAGCGGGTGTCCACTGGCGTTGCCAGATATAGAGTTGCTGATCGAGGACGAGAGGTGCGGGCTGATCGCAGCCACTCAGGAACAGCGCGGCAAGGGCCAGCGACAGCCTGTGGATAAAAGTCATGAAGCGCAGCCACCCGCGGGAAAAGGCTGGCAGATTAGCGCTTTCGACGTTTAACAGAAACCGTGGCGAGGGCGTTTGCCCCCTCCACGAGCGACCGGGTGCTCAAGCCTCCTTTTGCAGGCCCACAACGGTACGTGGCATCCCCACGAACCCGGGCAAGGCTTCGACCCGCGCCAGCCATGCGCGCACATGGGCGTAATCTTGCAGCGAAACATTGCCCTCTGGTGCATGGGCGATGTAGCTGTAGCCAGCGATGTCGGCGATGGTTGGCGTGTCACCGGCCAGATAAGCGCTGTTGCTCAATTCATGGTCGATGACCTTGAGCAGGCTGTGGGAACGGGCAATTACATCCTCGGCGTTATGGGACGCGCCGAATACGGTGATCAACCGCGCCGTGGCCGGTCCGGCATGCAGAGGTCCGGCCGCTACCGACAGCCAACGCTGTACGCGAGCGGCGCCGACCGGGTCCATTGGCAGCCAACGGCCTTGGCCATATTTTTGCGCCAAGTACACCAGGATGGCGTTGGAATCAGCCAGCACCACACCATTGTCATCAATCACCGGCACTTGCCCGAACGGATTGATCGCGAGGAAATCAGCCTGTTTGTGCGCACCCTTGGCCAGGTCGACGAAGATGACTTCGACTGGCAACTTGAGCAGCGACAGCATCAGCTGCACACGGTGCGCGTGGCCAGAGAGGGGGAAGTGATAGAGCTTGAGAGGGTTCATGGTCGACTCCGCTGGGAAATGACGCCATCGGTAAGCGGCGTCGATGGCTTCATCTTCCGCTCTAGCCCGAAGCTATAGAATCACCTGGAAACGCAATCCATCATTTCTATCGGCGCAACAATGCGTCAGCCTTTCAAGGCCGGGTGTTCGCGCAACGCGCTGACGATGAAGTCGACGAAGCTGCGAACGCGCGCCGGCGCATTGCGCCCGCCCTGGTACACCACATGGATCGGCAGCGGCGGGAGCTCGAAGTCAGCCAGGACGATTTCCAGCTCGCCGGCGGCAACGTTGGCCGCCACTTGATAGGACAGGACCCGCGTCATCCCCAATCCCTGGCACGCTGCACCAATGGCCGCCTGGTTGGCCGTGACCACCAGCCGAGGCGCGGGCCGGACTGACAGCGGCTGGCCTGCCTCGACGAAGGTCCAGTTCCTGACCTGGCCAATGGCTGATGACGACACCACGGGCATCCGCTCCAGGTCTTGTGGGTGCTGGGGCCGGCCATGGCGGGCGAAAAACCGCGCAGAACCGCACACCACGCGCCGCACCTCGCCGACACGAACGGCGTGCAAGCTGCTGTCGGGTAACTCGCCGATGCGCACGGCGACGTCGACGCCCTCCTCCACCATGCTGACGGTGCGATCCAGCAGCAGGGCGTTGACACAGACCTCGGAAAACCGCTCCAGGTAATCCACCAGCACCGGCGTGACGAACAGTTGGCCGAACAGCACGGGCGCGGTAATGGTCAGTTGCCCGCGAGGCTGTGCGTGGCTGCCGGCCGCCGAATCCTCGGCTTCCTGCAAATCGCCGAGGATCCGCCGACAGTCGTCGAGAAAGCGCTGGCCGGCTTCACTCAGATAGACGTTGCGCGTGGTACGTACCAGCAACGGCGTCCCGATGCGTTGCTCCAGCGCCGCCACTGCCCGCGTCACGCTGGCGGCCGACAGCCCCAGGCGCCGCGCAGCCGAGGAAAACCCAGAGTCCTGGGCGACGGCGACGAATACCTGCATTTCCTGGAACCTGTCCATCCATCCCCCGATGAGAAATCCTGATACAAGTTTTGCGCACGCCTCGAAGCCGCGTCGTATGGCCATTGTAGAGGCCCTGCAAGTGAACCACAGCCAGGCACATCGACGTTGAGCGGTCGCTGGCCGCTACGCTTGGTACCATCACGCACGATGTCATGACACTTTCATGACCGAAAGGAAAATCCTATGGGTTATCCGATGGATTGGCTTCAACCGAAGGGCCCGTTTCTGTGAACACTCTTTACCGCGCACTCACCCATCCATTCGCGTCACTCAGCGCCCTGGCTGGCGCCGTCCTGCTGGTCCCCATGGGCTTGCGGCTTGCATTGGGCTGGTCCGACCCGCTGGGTTATCTTTCGGACCTGGCCATCGGCGTCTTGTTGATTACGCTGCTGTATCGACGCCCCTGGTGGCTGGCATTGCCCGTGCTGCTGGCCTGGTGTGCGCTGACGCTGGCTTGCATCGAGTTGGTCAATGCCGTGGGCCGGATGCCAACACCGGCGGACATCCAATATCTGATCGACCCGCAATTCGTCGAGAATTCCACCAGCGGTGGCTTCGCACATCCTTGGCTTGCCGCCATCGTGCTCGCCGCACTGGCGCTGTGGTTGATCGTTCAGTGGACCAATCGGCGCCACCAGGCGCCGCCGTTGCCGCGCCACGCCTGGGCGCTGCCGATCCTGCTTTTGCTGGCCCACAGCACCGTGCAAACCTGGCGGCCCAACGAGGCGGACCAATGGAACCTGTTCAACCTGCCCCATCAACTCATCACCGCGGGCTTCGCCGCCGGTCAAGAGCATATCGAGCAACGGTTGGCCGGCGATGTGCCGGATCAGGTTCCGCCCATGGAAGGACTCACCCGGCTGGACCTTGATGGACAAAAGCTGCTGGCTGCACCGGGCCAAGCACGCAACGTGCTCGTCATCGCTCTGGAAGGAATCCCCGGCGCCTACTTGGAAACCAACCGCCAGGCCCTGAAAAGCAGTTATCAGGAAAACCTCATGCCGCGCCTCAGTGCCTGGGCCGAACGCGGCATGAACACGCCTGATTACGTGCTGCACAGTCACCAGACCATCCGAGGCCTGTACGCGATGCTGTGTGGCGACTACGACAAACTCGACGATGGCACCCCCAAGGGTGTCGAGATGTTGAATCAGACCCAACGCAACCAAGCCTGCCTACCGGCCCAGTTGCGCAAGAACGGCTTTTCCACGCACTTCCTGCAAGGCGCTGGCCTGCGGTTCATGGCCAAGGACCGGATCATGCCGCACATCGGCTTCGACACCACCTTGGGCATGGACTGGTTCACCCGCCCTGCCTATCTGGAATTCCCTTGGGGCAAGGATGACAAGACCTTCTTCGAAGGCGCGCTGGACTATGTCGGGCAATTGCAACAGGCCGACAAGCCTTGGATGCTGACCTTGCTGACCGTGGGCACGCATCAGCCCTACTCCGCGCCGGAAGACTATCTGGAACGCTACGACACCGCCAAGCAGGCCGCCGTGGGCTATCTGGACGACGCCCTGGACAGTTTCCTGACGGGCCTGGAACGCCAGGGGATTCTTGAAAACACGCTGGTGGTCATCACCTCGGACGAGTCCCATGGCATCGACGACGTACGCCTGGCATCGTCCTGGGGATTCAACCTGACGCTGGCGCCCGAGCCACTGCCCAGGATCAAGCCAGGCGTCTACGGCCACGTGGACCTGACCGCCTCGATTCTCGACTACTTCGGTTACACGGTGCCCGCATCATTGTCCGGTCGCTCGATGTTCCGGGACTACGCGACGGGCCGGGAAATCATGTCGTTCACCAACGGCAAGCTGCGCTATCACGACGGCAAAGGCACCTTCACCGAGTGCGATTTCCTCCAGCGTTGCCGCGACTACAAGAGCGAGGGCTTCATCGCCGATCGCGCCACCTACGCCGGGCAATACAGCGGCCAGCGCGCCAGGCTGATCAGCGCACGGGCCACGGCACTGGACCAGACGCTGCTCACCACGCCCTTGAACCAGCACTATCAGTTCGGCAGTGCTGAAAAAATCCCCCTTCCCGCGCAGGTCACCAACGATTGGACCGACAACCTCATCGGCGCCCAATACCTGGAAATGCCCAAAGGCACCCGCACGCGTGTGAGCTTGACCATCCGCGCCGTGGATACGGACCACGCCGCCTATATCTCCCTGAAGGCCAAGGAATTCGAGCGGGACGTGCCGATGGACTTGCCCACCGACGTGGCGGTGACCTCTGATCAACCGCTGGTAATGAATATCCACTTCGATAACCCGCAACCGCGCAAGGCGTTCTCTTTCCACTTGCTCGGTCACGGGACGGGTGCCGTGGAAATCAGTGACTTCAGCGTCATCACCGAGCTGCCCGACCAGCCGGAATACCTGGATGACATGCAAGAAGACAGCGAGCCTCAGTCCAGCTGAATGAAAAAACGCGCAACCGCCGAAAAGCGATTGCGCGTTTTTACGCCATGCCTCGATGGGTCAGTCATCGACCAGTTGCATGATCTCGAACGCGTTCAGCGCCGCCCCACGCAGCAACTGGTCACCGCTGATGAACAGGTCCAGCCCATGTTCGCCGTAGATCAGGTTATAGCGGATCCGTCCAACCTCCACCGCATGCTTGTACGTGGAGGTCATGGGCATCGGATAAACGCCCTGCTTGGGCTCATCCACCACCTCGACGCCCGGTGCAGCCGCCAGGAGCTCGCGCACCTGGGCCAGTGAATGCACCGGTTGCTTGAAGCGCAGGCTCAGGCTCTCGGCATGGGAACGCAGGGTCGGCACCCGAACCGCTGTGGTGCTGATGGCCAGGTCCGGTTCGTCCAGGACCTTGCGCAACTCCCAGACCACTTTCATTTCTTCGCGGGTATAACCGTTGTCTTCGAACGAATCGACTTGAGGGATGACGTTGAATGCCAGGTTATGGGCGAAGTTTTCGCTGTCGTCCTGATCGCCGTAGTCACTGAACGCCTTGGCCTTCTCCCGCAACTCGAGCATGGCGGGTTGCCCCGCGCCGCTGGCGGCCTGATAGGTGGAAATGATCGCGCTTTCCAACCCGAAGGCATCGTGCAACGGCCCCAGCACCATCAGTGCAATGGCTGAGGAGCAGTTGGGATTGGCAATCAGCTTTTCGCCCTTGTAGCGCTGGCCGTTGATTGGCGGAACCAGTAGCGGAATGTTCGGGTGATAACGAAACGCCGATGAGTTATCGATCACATAGGAGTTTTCAGCCAGACGCTCGCCGTACTCCAAGGCAAAGGAGCCTGACACACAGAGGAAAACGATATCGCACGAAGCGCAGCCTTCGACCGAAAAAGGCTCGATCAGGTGCTCGGTATTACCCGCCTTCAAGCGCTTGCCGGCCGAACGTTCAGAGGCCATGCAGACCACTTCATAGTCGGTGTCTTCAAGCAATTGCAGCATGGTCATGCCCACTGCACCGGTGCAACCCACTACGGCGACTTTCTTCATTTCAATTCCTTTATCCTGAAAAACCCGCGCCGTTTCAAGGCGGCGCGGGCGGGTAGGTCATGCCGTACGCATTTGCACGGACAATCTGGCGGCTGCCGCTGCACGCTGGACCCGAATGGAATTCAACGTGAACAACGCAAGCGCCAGCCAGATGAACGAGAACGCCGCCAGTTTCAACGACGAGACCGGTTCACCATAAACGAATGCCGCCAACAGGAAGTTGCAAATTGGCGGGACGAACTGCAAAAAGCCCAGCGTGATCATCGACAACTGCTTGGCCGCCAAGCTGTACCACCACAACGGCAGCACCGTGATCAGGCCCGTCGCGACCAGCAGCAGGTCGCGGGTGCCCGATTGCAGGAACTGGTGCCCCACGCCCTGGGCCTGCGCCAGCAGCAGGAACAGCGCCGCAAACGGCAGCAGCACGGCGATTTCGAGGGTTTGGATGACCACCGGATCGCCAGGTACTTTCTTCTTGAAGATGCCGTAGAAGGAATAGCAGAAGCCAATGACCAGTGCGATCCACGGGAAGGAACGCAGGTTCAGCAGTTCGAACGCCATCAATGTCACACCGGTGACGGCCAGGAAGATCGCCCAGGTCTGCAATGAAGTGAGGCGTTCCTTGAAGATCACCCGTGACACCAGCATGCTCATGATCGGGCTAAGGAAATAGCCGAAAGCCACTTCCAGCACGCGTCCGGTCATGATCCCGTAGATGTACATCAACCACCACAACCCCAACACTGCGGACACGGTGAGTACATTGGCCGGGCGAACCGTTTTGAGGGTCGAACGCAACGTTCCGACCCGCGCAGTCAGTAGCACAAGCGCCAAGAGAAACAACTCGGCGAACACTACCCGCCAAGACAGCAGGTGATAGGCATCGAGCCCAGCCAGCGGCTTGTACCACAGCGGATACGAGCCCCAGAGCAGCGTGGCGCCGAGACCGAAGGCGACGCCTTGTCCGGATTCGTTCTTGGCGGTCATTGGCGTCCTCCAGCGTTGAGTTTGCGCTCGATGCCATCCCAGTAGACTTCCATCAGGTGCAAGTACTGTTCAATCCCTTCAGCGAACAGACGACGCTCTTGCGGCGTTTGCAGATGCTTTTCCATGACGTTGAACACTGCGTTGGAGTGGCCAACTTCCACTTCCATGTGCAGCGTCCAGAAGAACCGCCCGCGGTCGCTGACGCCTTCCTTGATCAATCCATCGTTGTACTTAGAAACCATCGATGCCGACATCGCCTCGTCCGCGAACAACCCGCCCAGGGCCTTTTGCAGCGGCGGTTTGCTGTAGAGCGCGCAGATGCCGTCGTTCAATGCCTGGGTGCTGGGCAGGCACTTGTAAGCTTCGATCTGCTCCTCGCTGATGCCCTTGTCGTGCAGGAACTTGCGGTACAGGTCGGAATGGGAATGGGTTTCGCCCAGTTCGTCACGGGCATTGAAAGCGATCGTGCGCAGCACTGCCTCGTCACGGGTGATGGTGGAAATCCCACAGACGTAGAACGGCAGGTATTTGAAGTAATGCAGGGTTTCCAGGTACAGCACGTTGCTTTGCTCCGGCGGCAGGCCGTGCTCGGCGTAGGCATTGAGAAACGGGTGTTCGGTCGCCCGATGCTTGAGGATGTATTCGATCTGCTCATCCATGAACAACTTGAGTTCCAGATCGACGCCTTCGTTGCGCACGACGTAGGCGGTTTCGGATTGAAACGTTTCTTGAGTGATGGACATGGCCTGCTTCCTTGAGCCCCGGGGGCAACATTGATTCGATAGATGAAACCGGGCGGACACCCATCCGCCCAGCCGTTCGCCGTCAAGCTTCTTCGGTGGTCCTGGCCTTGGTATCCCAGATCACTTCGATGCTCTCGTGGGCGACATCGGTTCGCCGGTCATGGGCACTGGCCCAGCACGTGTTGAGAATGATCCGAGTGGTTTCCTGCTGGATCGGCACGACGTGGTGCAACGTGGTGTCGGACTTGAGGAAATACACATCACCCTTGAGGTGGTGGTAGGACTTGATCGGGTTGTTGAGGATGTACTGCCAGATCTGCGGGTTCTGCTTGTCCCATTCACTGTGGGGCACGCATTGGAGCACGCCGCCGATCGCCGGGTCCTCGGGCGCCTCGATGATCCAGATCATCGTGTATGGGTAATCGCCCCAATGCCAGCCGTGGGTATCGCCCGGATGGCTCAGCTTGGTGATCAGGTATTGCTCTTGCTCCCAGCAGGACGCCAAGTCATCGCCGGCAATGTTGCCCAGGAAATTACGCAGTGACTCGGATTGATAAAGCGCAGGAATGAACGTCCCGCCCTCGGCGATTTCCGGTTGATTGACGTTGTACATCTTGCGATAGGTGTTACCCGTGGACGGAACCGTAACATCGCGACGTACCGAATATTCATCGAGTAATGCATGAACCTCGGCATGAACGTTTTCCAAGATCCTTTTCGGTAGGAAAGAAAAGTTCTTGAAGTTGAAATAACCGTCGCGGCGAAATTCGTTGCGAATCTGCTTCATCCGGTTTTCATCTTGCAAAATACTCTGGAAATGCTTGGCCAGTTGTTGCTCCATTACTTCAATAACCAAGCTGGACGTTTGTTCGCTCATTTATCGCTCCATTCCATTGTTATCGGTCGGTGTTACAAATCCGTGGGGTGGCGACACTCTTGGAATTGACAGAGTGCCCATGGGGATAACTTTCTTTTTGTGCAAATTCATCAGCGGCCCGGTCATCAGCGTCGTGACGATGGTCATGACCACCAAGGCGGTAAACAACTCACTTGCGATGATTCCCATGTCCAGGCCGATCTTGAGCACGACCAGCTCCATCAACCCGCGGGTGTTCATCAGGGCACCGATGGTCAGCGACGTCGACCAGGTGCATCCCACCAACCGGGCGCCCAGGGCGCTACCCGCAACCTTTGCGGTGATGGCCACCAGCAGGATCACCAGCAGCACCCAGACACCCAGGCCAGTAAACGCCGACGAGGTGGTGCTCAGGCCTGCAAGAGCGAAGAAACAGGGCATCAGTATGATCAGCGATACGTGCTCCAACCGTTCGATGATCATGTCCAGCAAGCGCTGTTCCCGCGGCACACAGAGGCCGAACAGGAAGGCGCCAAACACCGCATGCACCTGCAACGCGTGAGTCAGGCTGCCGTAGATCATCACGCCGGCCAGCAATGCCACCAGCACCATCGGTTGCGCGAATTTTCCTTCAGCGGCGAGCCAGCGGCTCAACAGCGGCTTGAGCACCAGGAACGAAAACACCACCAGCAACACCAGACAGGCGCCCCGGACGACCAAGGCCATCCAGTTACTGTCATGACCATTCACCATGGCGACGGCGGCAATCAGCATCCATGCGACCACGTCGCTCATGGCTGCGGCCAGCAAGGCGATCGCACCGACTTGCGTACCGAGCATGCCGCGTTCCTTGAGGATCCGCGCCAGTACCGGGAAAGCGGTGACAGAAAACACCGTGCCTATGAACAGGACGAAACCCAACCGGGAGGTCTCGGGCGTGGCGAAATGCTCGAACAGCCAGGGCGCTATCGCGGCGCCAAGGGAAAAAGGGATGACGATGCTGAAGGCGCCGATGACGATGGCCTTGAAGCCAGTCTTGCTCTGTTTCAATGGGAATCGAAACTCGGCGCCGATGACGAACATGAATAACAAGATACCCAACTCGCTCAGGACTTTGAGCTGGGTGATAGCGTTACTGTCGAATAACTGCTGATGAAAGGCGGGAAACAGCTGACCCAGTACAACCGGGCCCAACACAAAACCAGCGATCATTTCTCCAACGACCTGAGGCTGTCCCAAGCGATTGAACACAGCCCCCAGGAGTTTTGCTGACAACATGACAAACACTATCTGGATCAGCAACATAGTCCATTCCCTTACAACTCCAGGTTAATCCGGGTACCACTAAAACTCCTCGACACCGCCAATATCCATTAGCGGCGTCCGTTAACAGAACTCAATCAGAGACGCACACTTCAGCAATCCGCACGAATCGTTTTCTGTTGAAACAGGAATAAATCTGGAAGTGACAATCTTCTACCGATGCGATGGGGTGGGGTACCGGTAATGCGGCCGTCACCTTTGTGGGGTGCAGCCGTCTTGGTTTCGTTGATTGCCTGGCAGCGATTGTAGGGGCATGGGACTGTCCGCTACAGTGCAGCAGACGACAATAAACGGTGAAATTACGCCAAATGCATGCTCATCCCGGAACAGTGGCAATCCTCGTTTATGAGGGCCTTTGCGTATTCGAATTCGGTATCGCCCTGGAGATATTCGGGCTACCCCGCCCAGAACTGGACGTGCCTTGGTATACCCACCGCATCGTCGCTGTCGACGAGGGACCGATGCATGCGTTGGGAGGATTGCAGATCTCGGTCGACGCAGGTCTCGAGGAGCTTGAGAACGCACAGACCATTATCGTTCCCGGTTGGCGCAATCGTTACGAGCCGCCCCCCGAAGCGCTGCTGCAAGCCCTTAGAAGAGCCCATGCTCGCGGCGCACGCTTGCTGTCTATCTGCTCGGGGGTGTTCGTACTGGCCGCCACCGGGCTGCTCGATGGCGAAACCGTAACCACTCACTGGCAATTTTCCAAGGAACTGGCCGAACGATTCCCCAACATCAAGGTTGACCCTAACGTGCTTTACGTCGATTCAGGCCAGTTGATCACTTCAGCCGGAAGCGCCGCCGGGATCGACGCCTGCCTGCACTTGATCGCCCGGGATTTTGGCACGCACATCGCCAACTCCGTGGCCCGACGCCTGGTCATGGCGCCGCAACGAACCGGCGGCCAGTCTCAATTCATCGTCGCCCCGGTGTGCAAGTCACCGCGCAACGAGCTGACGCGAGTGCTGCAATGGATTCGCGAGAATCTGGAGCAACCGTTGAGCGTGGCTGACATGGCGGCCCGCGTGGCCATGAGCGAGCGCACTTTTTTGCGCCGTTTCATTGAGACCACGGGACTCTCGCCCAAGGTCTGGCTGCAGCAGGAACGGCTGAACCGGGCGCGAGAGCTGCTCGAAAGCACGGACCAGAACACCACCGGCATCGCACAAGCCTGTGGATACCGGTCGGTGGAAAGTTTTCGAGCGGCCTTTCGCAATGCGGTGGGGCTGGCTCCGTCCGCCTACCGTGAACGGTTCGGTAGCGGCGAGGCCGGCAAACAAGCTGCCGGGATCGCCAACTGCTGACTCCGGTTAATCAAGCAATTGATGCAGCTTGGCGTACTGCAGCAACATGATGGTCTTGCCGTCGCAGATTTCCCCGGTTTCGATCATTCCCAACGCTTGGTCCAAGGGCATTTCCAGCACCTCGATCTCCTCGCCCTCGGACTCAAGCCCGCCCCCTTCGTGCTGTTTGTCTTCATCGAAATATTCGCCGACGAAAAAATGCACACGCTCGGTCACTGAACCCGGGCTCATGAAGGCTTCGAACACCTTGCGCACGTCTTGGACGATGTAGCCGGTTTCTTCCTGGGTTTCCTTGCGGATACAGGTCTGTGGGTCATCGTTGTCCAGCAGGCCGGCGCAGGTTTCGATCAGCAGGCCGTCGTGCCCGTTGACGAAGGCCGGGAAGCGGAATTGCCGAGTGAGCACCACAGTCTGCTTGGCCTTGCTGTAGAGCAGGATGGTCGCGCCGTTGCCGCGGTCATAGGTCTCGCGCGTCAGCTCACGCCATTGGCCATTGCGGCCGAGGTAGTCATAGGTGGTCTTGCGCAGGATGTACCAGTTGTCCGAGAGGACTTCGACGTTCTTGATGCGCACACGATCTTTGGTGGCGGTTACCTGGGTCATCACCCACTCCATGTCCGGTATTCGAGCGGGAGGCTAACAGAGGCCGGCGCGATCACTCCAGCCCGACGGTGAAAACCTTGCCTGGATTCATCAGCCCAGTCGGGTCCAACGTGCGTTTGATGGCACGCATCAACTCGATCTCCAACGGATCCTTGAAGCGAACCGCCGCGTCAGGCTTGGCTTGTCCCAGCCCATGCTCGGCACTGATGCTGCCGTTGAAGATGCTCGTCATCCGGTAGATGACCTGCATGATCGCGTGTTCGCGGGCCTTGAATGAAGCGTCCGCGTCGCCGACCGGCTTGCTGATGTTGTAGTGCAGGTTGCCGTCGCCCATGTGACCATAGGAAACGATGCGCACCCCCGGAAAATCCTGTTGCAGGGCCTTGTCGGTGCGCCCGATGAATTCCGGTATCCGACTCACGGGCACGCTGATGTCGTGCTTGAGGCTCGGGCCTTCATGATTCTGCGCCTCGGAAATCCCTTCGCGCAGCGCCCACAGCGCCGCAGCCTGCGCCTGGCTGCTGGCGAGTACCGCATCGGTGACCCAACCCTGTTCAAAGGCGTGAGCCATGCCGTTTTCAAGCAAAAGCGCCAACGGCGCGTCCGGCACGGTGTCCCGCAGTTCAATCAAGGCGTACCAGGGATGCTTCGCTTCCAGGGGATCAGTGCAGCCGGCCACATGATCCAGGACGAAATCCAGGCTTTGGCGCGACATCATCTCGAAGCCCGTCAGACGATCCGCGCACAGGCTGCGGACGTGGCCGATCAAATCCACCGCTGCCTGCGGCGAAGGCAGCGCGACCCATGCTGTCGCTGTGCTGTGGGTCGCCGGAAAGAGTTTCAGCACCGCCGCCGTAATGATGCCGAGCGTACCCTCCGAGCCAATGAATAAATGCTTGAGGTCATAGCCCGTGTTGTCTTTACGCAAGCCGCGCAACCCATTCCAGACACGACCGTCGGGCAGCACCACCTCCAGCCCCAGCGTCAGCTCGCGCATGTTGCCGTAACGCAGCACCGCCGTCCCGCCGGCATTGGTCGCCAGATTGCCGCCCACCGTGCAACTGCCCTCCGCTCCCAGCGACAGCGGGAACAGACGACCGGCCTGACTGGCCGCGTCCTGCAACTGCTGGAGGATCACCCCGGCCTCGACCGTGATGGTTTCATTAGCCAGGTCGATTTCCCGGATGCGCTTCATCCGGGTCAGGGACAGCACCACTTGGTTGCCAGACGAGTCAGGGATCGAGCCGCCGCACAAACCGGTGTTGCCGCCCTGTGGTACCAGGGCAACTTGGGCGTCATGGCAGATGCGTACAACCTCAGCCACTTCTTCGGTGGTGGCCGGGCGCACCACCAGGGCAGCCTGGCCCTGGTAGGCGTTACGCCAATCGGTCAGATAACCACGCATCAGTTGGGGATCACGCACCAACCCTGTCGCTCCGACGACCTGCTCGATGCGTTGGATGACTTCATGGTTCAACGACATGCTTCTCTCCTCGATCAGCTGACGGATGCCGCGAACTGAGCCTGGCTTGCCGTCCAGCCTGCCGATTGCTTGTTTGCGGCGATACGTGGCGATCTGGTTCGGCTGCTGCAACACCTGTCGCGTTGCAGCAGCGAAAGCGGACGAATGAAGGGGACTAGCTGCGCATCAATTCGATGGCAGCGCTTTTCCTGTTGCGAATGACCGTCACCAAATGCCAGGAGATGGAGGCGGCAGCCAGGATGAGGAAGCCCGCGGAGATGGGGTTGGTCAGGAAACCACTGAAGTTGCCATCGGACAGCATCAAGCCACGGCGCAAGTTGGTCTCAGCCATCGGGCCGAGGATGAAACCGATGATGAACGGAGCAATCGGCAAACCTGCCTTGACGAATCCGTACCCAAGCAAGCCAAACAGCAACACCGCCCAGACGTCGAAGATCCGGCTGTTCAGGCCAAAAGCGCCGACCACGCAGAGCACCAGGATAATCGGCAACAGAATGTGCTTGGGCACCGCCAGCAGTTTGATGAACATGCGCAGGCCGTAGAACTCGAGCACCAGCATCAGCACGGAAGCGAGGATCAGCGCGGCGAAAATCGTGTAGACCAGCGGTGCCTGGCTGATGAACAGCAGGGGCCCGGGCTGGATGCCATGGATCATGAAACCACCGAGCATCACGGCTGTGGTGGTATCGCCAGGAATGCCCAGCGTCAGCAATGGGATCATCGCGCCGCCGATGCCGGCATTGTTGGCCGTCTCGCTGGCGACCACGCCGTCGATCTTGCCCTTGCCAAACTCTTCAGGCGTCTTGGAGCGTTTCTTGGCCACGATGTAAGAGACGATATTCGAGGTACCGGCACCGATGCCGGGCAAGATGCCGATACCCAGACCGATCAGCGATGAGCGAGTGGCGTTGGGCAGTTGGCCGACAAACTCCTTCATCGAAAAGCCGAAACCTTTCACGCCTTTCATGCTGACGTGCTGGGGTTTGGCCCGGTGGCTCAGGCGCGCGCTTTCAGCGAACTTCAGCACCTCGGAGACCGCAAACATACCGATCATGACGGTGAGCATGGCGAAGCCGCCATTGAGGCTCGGCAGGTCAAACGTGAAACGGCGGATGGCCTCGACCGGGGCGATCCCCACGGTGGAGAAAGCAAAGCCCAGGGCGCCGGCAAACAAGCCTTTGACTAGCGAACCGGTGGACAGCGTGGCGATCAACGTCAACGAGAATATCGCGATGGAAAAGTATTCGTGCGGGCCAAAGCTCAGCGCCAGATCCGCCAGGATCGGAGCGATGAACATCAGCGCGGCGATACTGAAAATCGTGCCCAGGAACGAGAACACCACGCCAATCCCCAGGGCCTTGACGCCATGGCCTTGTTTCATCAGCGGCCAACCATCGAACGTCGTGGCGATGGAGGCCGGCGTCCCCGGTATGTTGAGCAATATCGCCGATATCAACCCTCCCGAGGTGGCGCCGACGAACAGCGCGACCAGCAGCGCCAGGCCAGGACCTGGGCCCATCGAATAAGTCAGTGGCAAGCACAATGCGATCGCCATGGTGGCCGAAAGCCCGGGCACCGCACCAAAAACGATCCCCACCGCCACGCCGAGGGTGATCAGCAGAAATACGTAGGGTGTAAGTACGGCCGCGAAGCCTGTTTGCATGAGTTCAATCATGGCCGTCTCCTAGAAATCCAATAAACCGACAGGCAGGAGCAAGTCGAAGCCATGGCGAAAAATGTAAAAAATCAGGACTGCCGAAACGACCGCTATCAACGCGTATTGAAGATGTTTGACCTTTTGTTCCGCCGGGGTCAGCACAATGAACTGGGCGTAGAGATAAAGCACGGTCATGATCACGAAACCCACAGGCTCCAGCAGCGCGGTAAAAACCAGCACCAACGCCAGGGATTTGAAGACGGTTGGGTAATCAATCGCCTCGGCCTTTTCCGCAGGTTCGGCACTTTTGTTCGGCAGCTTTCGCCACGCCCACAACTGCAACGCACCCAACAGGCACAACGAGACGGCAAGTATCCAAGGTACAAACGCGGCATCGACCGTCCCGCGACGCGGCAGGTTCATGGTCAACACCAGATAAGCGATGCCGGCGGCGAACATAGCCAGGCCGGCTATCAGCTCGTTTCTTTTATAGGAATCCATACAGGCTCCTCTTACTGGAAAGGACTGGCGTCAGGTGCTTGCTGCCAACGCCGCGCACACCCGACCCCGTTACGCAAACTTACTTGCCTTTACGCATTTCGTCCTTGAACTCCATGAAGCTATCGCGGGTTTTACTCAAGGTAGCGACGGCTTCTTCGGTGCCCTGGAAGCTGACCGGCTGCTTGAACGACTTTTTCAACTCCTCGGCGTATTCCGGTTGTTCAGTGATTTTCTTCATGGTGTCGGCCATTTTCTTGATGATGGCCGGGTCGGTGCCTTTCGGGAAAGCCACGACGTAAGGCTTGTCCAGAATCAGGTCCACGCCCTGTTCCTTGAAGGTCTTGACGTCGCCCAGCAGCGCGTTGCGCTCGGCGTTGGGTTGGCCCAGCGCGGTCATCTTGCCGCTGGAGATGTAATCCTGGACCGAGCCATAGCTGATGGCGCCGAGGTCGATGCGCTTGCCCAACAAGGCAACGATTTTTTCCGAGACGGTGCCGCTGTCGACCATTTTCAGTTTCACGCCGGCGAGCTTCTCGAACATCAGGCCCTGCAGGTGAGAGAAGTTGCCCATCTCGGTGCCATAGGTGATGGTGCCGGGCTTGGCCTTGGCCTTCTCGATCAATTGGTCAAGGCTGTCGATGCCCGAGCTTTTCGCCGAGACGAACACCGCGCCTTTGTCGACGCCGGCGATGCAAGAGATATCAAACGCATCGAAGCGGTCTTCCGACAGCCCCGCAACCTCGTTGACGATCAACTGGCCGGTGTGAGTAAACAGAATGGTGTTGCCATCTGGCGCTGCGCTCTTGACCGCATCGGCCGCGATAGTGCCGCCCCCACCGGCCATATTGGTTACCACCATGGTTTTACCGGTGAGCTTGGTGAAGTACTTGGCCATCATTCGTGCGTTGAAATCGGTGTCCCCCCCGGCGTTGGCAATCACCACCACCTGCACCGGACGACTTGGCCAGTCACTGGCATCCGCGGCCATGGCCGTACCGGCGGTCAGGCTAAGAAAAGAGGCGATCAAAGAAGCGCAGAGTGTTTTCTTCATTATTGTTCTCCAGGTACTGCCATTCATTGTGGGTTAGAAGCTGAGCAAGAAACGGACACGCCCGAACGCCACGCCTGTCGGGACAGGCAAGGATGCTTTGGGTGTTGAAATAGGGAAATTCGAATGTGCTTGCCAGCCCGAAAGGGGCTTTCCGAGAAATGAGGAAAGTAGCTGGAGCACTGCGTTAACGCGCGGGACCGGTGGACTGCTAAATCGCTGGGCCGCAAATGTGGAAAACATGGCTGCGCCTTTCGTTTTTATTATTCTGATGTCATACGTTGTCGTATGACTGGATATCATCACCTCTATGCCACGTTGTCAACGCAGTTGTTCAGGCGCTCGCCATGAATACGACGAACCGGGCTAGCGACGAGTTAGGACTTGAACCTTGGTACCGGCCTGAACTGGCAAATCCTTTTACGACATGCATAAAAAAACCCCCTTGAATTCAGGGGGTTGGATTTTTACGAGGGCTTTGGCTTGACGCTAGAGGCCAGATCCGTTGGCCCATGCTTTATCTCACTCAACCGTTACCGATTTCGCCAAATTACGCGGCTGGTCCACATCGGTACCCTTAAGCACCGCGACGTAGTACGACAGCAGCTGCAACGGGATGGTGTAGAGGATCGGCGAGAGGATGTCGTGGATGTGCGGCATGTGCACCACGTGGGTGCCTTCGCCGTTGGTCATGCCGGCCTTCTCGTCGGCAAAGACAATCAACTGCCCGCCACGGGCGCGGACTTCCTGCAGGTTGGACTTGAGCTTTTCCAGCAGCTCGTTGTTCGGCGCCACGGTGACGACCGGCATGTCGTTATCCACAAGCGCCAGAGGGCCGTGCTTGAGCTCACCGGCCGGATAGGCTTCGGCGTGAATATAGGAAATCTCCTTGAGCTTCAGCGCGCCTTCCATCGCCACCGGGAATTGCGCGCCTCGGCCCAGGAACAGGGTGTGGTTTTTCTCGGCGAACAGCTCGGCGATTTTTTCCACGATGCTGTCCATGGCCAAGGCTTCGCCCAGGCGGGCCGGCAGGCGACGCAGTTCTTCCACCAGCTTGGCCTCGACGCCCTCGCCCAACGTGCCGCGGACCTGGCCCAGGGACAGGGTCAACAACAGCAGGCCCACCAGTTGCGTGGTGAACGCCTTGGTCGACGCCACGCCGATCTCACGGCCGGCCTGGGTCAGCAGGGTCAAGTCGGATTCACGCACCAGCGAACTGATACCCACGTTGCAGATCGCCAGGCTGGCGAGGAAACCCAGTTCCTTGGCGTTGCGCAAGGCGGCCAGGGTGTCGGCCGTTTCGCCGGATTGGGAAATGGTGACGAACAGCGAGTCGGGTTGCACCACGACTTTGCGATAGCGGAACTCGCTGGCCACTTCGACCTGGCACGGAATACCGGCCAGTTCTTCGAGCCAGTAGCGGGCGACCATACCGGCGTGATAACTGGTGCCGCAGGCGACGATCTGCACGTTGCGCACCTTGGCGAACAACTCGGCCGCCTGGGGACCGAATGCCTGGACCAGTACTTGGCTCTGGCTCATGCGGCCTTCCAGGGTGCGCTGGACAACGGCAGGCTGCTCGTGAATTTCCTTGAGCATGTAATGGCGAAACTCGCCTTTGTCGGCGGCTTCGGCGCCGTCGCGGTACTGGACCGTCTCGCGCTCGACTTCTTTGCCATTGAGGTCCCAGATCTGCACGCTGTCGCGGCGGATTTCGGCGATATCGCCTTCTTCCAGGTACATGAAGCGGTCAGTGACCTGGCGCAGCGCCAGCTGATCGGACGCCAGGAAATTTTCCCCCAGGCCCAGGCCGATCACCAGCGGACTGCCACTGCGGGCCGCGACCAGGCGATCCGGTTGTTTTGCGCTGATCACCGCCAGACCGTAAGCGCCATGCAGCTCCTTGACCGTCGCCTTGAGCGCCACGGTCAGGTCAACCAGATCCTTGAGCTTATGGTTGAGCAAATGGGCAATGACTTCAGTGTCGGTATCAGACGTGAACACATAGCCAAGCGCCTTGAGCTGTTCACGCAAGGCTTCATAGTTTTCGATGATGCCGTTGTGCACCACTGCCAGGTCGTTGGAGAAATGCGGGTGAGCGTTACGCTCACATGGAGCGCCGTGAGTGGCCCAACGGGTATGGGCAATGCCCAGGCGACCGACCAGGGGTTGCGCTTCCAGCGCCCGTTCCAATTCACTGACCTTGCCCGGACGACGCATCCGCTCAAGCGTCTCATCGTTGGTGAAGACCGCCACGCCCGCGCTGTCATAGCCGCGATACTCGAGACGCTTGAGGCCTTCAAGCAAGATTGCAGTGATGTTGCGTTCAGCAACGGCGCCGACAATTCCACACATGCTATTTCTCCTGGCTGACAGGCGCGCAAATCAAATTGATGCCGCGGGCCTGAATCTGATCGCGTGCCTCCACGGGCAGGCGATCATCGGTAATGAGGGTATGGACGCTGCTCCACGGCAGCTCCAGATTGGGGATCTTGCGGCCGATCTTGTCGGCCTCCACCATCACGATCACTTCGCGGGCTACCTCAGCCATCACACGGCTCAGGCCCAGCAGTTCGTTGAAAGTGGTAGTGCCACGCACCAGATCGATGCCGTCGGCACCGATGAACAACTGATCGAAGTCATAGGAGCGCAGCACCTGCTCGGCGACTTGGCCTTGGAACGATTCGGAATGAGGGTCCCAGGTTCCGCCAGTCATCAACAGCACCGGCTCATGCTCCAGCTCGCTCAAGGCATTGGCGACGTGCAGGGAATTGGTCATCACCACCAAGCCCGGCTGTAGGCCAAGTGCGGGAATCATGGCCGCCGTGGTGCTGCCGCTGTCGATAATGATGCGCGCGTGCTCGCGGATCCGCTTCACAGCAGCCCGGGCGATGGCTTGTTTGTATTTGGAGACGGTTTGGCCGTTATCGGCCACCAGTTCCTGCGGCATCGGCACCGCGCCACCGTAACGGCGCAACAGCAGACCGTTGGTTTCCAACGCGGCAAGATCCTTGCGAATCGTAACTTCGGAGGTTTCGAAGTGCTTGGCCAGTTCGTCCACACTGACTTCGCCTTGCTCTTGAAGCAAGGCGAGGATGTTGTGACGGCGCTGTGGTGTGTTGCGCTTTGACATATCGGCTTAAGTTTCGATTCGAAAGATAACGTAAGCAATCAAAACCTATTGAAGGGATACCGTCAAGCCGTGAGGAGAAAAATTCAGAAATTATTGGGCCCGTATGGGAGCGGCTTACTCGCTCTCATACGGGCTGTGGATAACTTTACGGCTTCTTGATCTTTTCCGGACGCTTCCAGCCATCGATGTTGCGCTGGCGTGCTCGACCCACTGCCAGTTGGGACTTATCCACATCCTGATTGATGGTCGAACCCGCAGCCGTGTTTGACCCGTCGCCTATCGTCACGGGAGCTACCAAGGAATTGTTGGAGCCGATAAATACGTCTTCTCCAATGGTCGTGCGGTACTTATTGGCGCCATCGTAGTTACAGGTAATGGTGCCGGCGCCAATGTTGGTCCGCGCGCCGATCTCAGCGTCGCCCAGATAAGTCAGGTGACCCGCCTTGGCGCCCTCGCCCATGTGGGCATTCTTCAGCTCGACAAAGTTACCCACATGGGCACGGGCTTCCAGCACAGTGCCAGGACGCAGGCGGGCAAACGGCCCCGCGTCGCTGCCCTCGCCCATGACTGCGCCGTCGAGATGACTGTTGGCCTTGATCACCACGCCTTTGCGCAGGGTGCTGTCCTTGATCACGCAGTTCGGACCGATGACCACGTCGTCTTCGATGACAACCTTGCCTTCAAGGATGACATTGATGTCGATGATCACGTCGCGTCCCACGCTGACTTCACCACGAACATCGAAACGAGCCGGGTCGCGCAACGTCACGCCTTGGGCCATCAGGCGGCGGGCGGCACGCAACTGATAATGGCGCTCCAGCTCGGCTAATTGTCGGCGATCATTGGCGCCCTGCACTTCCATGGCATCCAACGGTTGCTCGGTGGCCACGACCAACCCGTCCGCCACCGCCATGGCAATGACATCGGTCAAGTAGTACTCGCCCTGGGCATTGTTGTTCGACAGACGACTCATCCAGTCGCCCAAGCGCTCGGCCGGCACGGCAAGAATTCCGGTGTTGCCCTCGGTAATCGCGCGCTGGGACTCGTTGGCGTCCTTCTGCTCAACGATAGCGGTCACCTGGCCGGCGCCGTTGCGCACGATACGGCCGTAGCCGGTCGGGTCATCCAGCTCGACTGTCAGCAGGCCAAGCTGCTGAGGTGCAACGTGCTTGAGCAGGCGCTGCAACGTATCGACTTCGATCAGCGGCACATCGCCATAGAGAATCAGCACGGTATCGGCGGTAATGAACGGTACGGCCTGGGCCACCGCATGACCGGTACCGAGTTGCTTGTCTTGCAGCACGAAATTCAGGTCATCCGCCGCCAGGCGTTCACGTACCGCATCGGCACCGTGGCCGATCACCACGTGAATGCGCTGTGGATCAAGTTGTCGCGCGCTGTGGATAACATGGCCGAGCATGGAGTTGCCGGCTACCGGATGCAGCACCTTGGGTAGCGCCGAGCGCATGCGAGTGCCTTGACCGGCCGCGAGAATAACGATTTCGAGAGACATGACTGGCTACCAATCCTGGGTGGTCAGCGGCTGCGACCAGATGATGAGAGTCGGGAAAAGAAAAAAGGGTAGCCGAGGCTACCCTTTTTAATCAATCGCACAGAAAGCAGACGGGTTAGCCGCCGAACTTCTTGCGGATCTGCTGGACGGTGCGCAGCTGGGCTGCGGCCTCGGCCAGACGTGCAGCAGCAGAACCGTAGTCGAAGTCTGCGCCTTTTTCGTTCAGGGCCTTCTCGGCAGCCTTGACGGCTTCCTGAGCGGAGGCTTCGTCCAGGTCGGCAGCACGTTGCACGGTGTCGGCAAGGACCTTGACCATGTTCGGCTGAACCTCGAGGAAACCACCGGAGATGTAATACACCTCTGCTTCCCCGCCCTGCTTGATCAAGCGGATCGGACCTGGTTTCAGGTTAGTGATCAGCGGTGCGTGACCCAGAGCGATACCAAGATCGCCCAGCTCACCATGCGCAACCACCATCTCGACCAGACCGGAGAAGATTTCCCCTTCCGCACTGACGATATCGCAATGGACTGTCATAGCCATCTGATTGCCTCAACCTAAATTAGCGCCCGTTGCCGGGCGCCGGGATTACAGTTTCTTGGCTTTCTCGATCGCTTCTTCGATGCCGCCGACCATGTAGAACGCTTGTTCTGGCAGGTGGTCGTAGTCACCGTTGAGGATGCCTTTGAAGCCAGCAATGGTGTCTTTCAGGGAAACGTATTTACCCGAGGCACCGGTGAAGACTTCAGCCACGAAGAACGGTTGCGACAAGAAGCGCTGGATCTTACGAGCGCGGGATACCAACTGCTTGTCGGTTTCCGACAGTTCGTCCATACCCAGGATCGCGATGATGTCCTTCAGCTCTTTGTAGCGCTGCAGCACGTACTGGACGCCGCGAGCGGTGTCGTAGTGCTCCTGGCCAATCACGTTCGGGTCCAGCTGGCGCGAAGTCGAGTCGAGTGGATCGACCGCTGGGTAGATACCCAGGGAAGCGATGTCACGGGACAGTACGACGGTGGCGTCCAAGTGGGCGAAGGTGGTCGCTGGCGACGGGTCGGTCAAGTCATCCGCAGGTACGTATACCGCTTGGATCGAAGTGATCGAACCTTCCTTGGTCGAAGTGATACGTTCTTGCAGAACGCCCATCTCTTCAGCCAGGGTCGGCTGGTAACCTACTGCCGAAGGCATACGGCCCAGCAGTGCGGATACTTCGGTACCGGCCAGGGTGTAACGGTAGATGTTGTCGACGAACAGCAGAACGTCGTTACCTTCGTCACGGAACTTCTCGGCCATGGTCAGGCCGGTCAAGGCTACGCGCAGACGGTTTCCCGGCGGCTCGTTCATCTGGCCGTAGACCAGTGCCACTTTGTCCAGAACGTTGGAATCCTTCATCTCGTGGTAGAAGTCGTTACCCTCACGAGTACGCTCACCCACACCGGCGAACACGGAATAACCGCTGTGCTCGATGGCGATGTTACGGATCAGTTCCATCATGTTTACGGTCTTGCCTACACCGGCACCACCGAACAGACCGACTTTACCGCCCTTGGCGAACGGGCAAACCAGGTCGATAACCTTGATGCCGGTTTCCAGCAGGTCGTTGCCGCCTGCCTGTTCAGCGAAGGATGGCGCAGGACGGTGAATGCCCCAGCGCTCGTCGGTATCGATCGGACCAGCTTCGTCGATCGGGTTGCCCAGTACGTCCATGATCCGGCCCAGGGTCGCTTTACCGACCGGTACGGAGATGGCAGCGCCAGAGTCGATAACGTCCAGACCGCGCTTCAAGCCTTCGGTGGAACCCATCGCAATGGTACGAACCACGCCGTCGCCCAGCTGCTGCTGAACTTCCAGGGTGGTTTCCGCGCCTTGTACTTTCAGCGCGTTGTAGATGCTCGGTACGCTGTCGCGTGGGAATTCCACGTCGATAACGGCGCCGATGATTTGAACGATACGTCCGCTACTCATAGCTGGATCCTCTGAATATTTGAACCGTTAAACCGCGGCAGCGCCGCCGACGATTTCCGAGATCTCTTGGGTGATCGCAGCCTGACGCGCCTTGTTGTAGATCAGCTGCAAATCGCTGATCAAATCACCGGCGTTGTCGGTAGCGTTTTTCATCGCGATCATCCGCGCCGCTTGTTCAGCTGCGTTGTTCTCGACCACCGCCTGGTACACCTGCGACTCCACGTAGCGGACCATCAAGCCGTCAAGCAGCTCCTTGGCATCGGGTTCGTAGAGGTAGTCCCAGTGGTGTTTGAGTTCCTGTTCCGGGGTCGCCACCAGTGGGATCAATTGCTCCACGGTTGGCTGCTGCGTCATGGTGTTGATGAACTTGTTGGATACCACGGACAGGCGGTCAATCCGGCCTTCCAGGTAAGCATCCAGCATCACCTTGACGCTGCCGATCAGGTCATTGATCGACGGTTCTTCACCCAGGTGGCTGATAGCGGCGACGACGTTACCGCCGAAGTTGCGGAAGAATGCCGCACCCTTGCTACCAATCACGCACAGATCAATCTCGACGCCTTGTTCGCGGTTTACCGCCATGTCCTTGACCAGGGCCTTGAACAGGTTGGTGTTCAAGCCACCGCACAGACCACGGTCACTGCTCACCACGACGTAACCGACGCGCTTGACGGCGCGGTCGATCATGAACGGGTGGCGATATTCCGGGTTGGCGTTGGCCAGATGACCAATCACCTGGCGGATGCGCTCCGCGTAAGGACGGCTAGCAGCCATGCGCATTTGTGCCTTGCGCATTTTGCTGACCGCCACTTTTTCCATGGCGCTGGTAATCTTTTGCGTGCTTTTGATGCTCGCAATCTTACTGCGAATCTCTTTTGCGCCTGCCATGTAACACCTATCAGGTTAGCAAGCGGGAGCCTTGCGACTCCCGCTGCGGCTTACCAGGTTTGGGTGGCCTTGAACTTCTCGATACCGGCTTTCATGCCAGCGTCGATTTCGTCATTGAAGTCACCCTTCACGTTGATCTTCGCCATCAAATCGGCGTGATCGCGGTTGAAGTAAGCAATCAGCGCTTGTTCAAAGCTGCCGACCTTGGCGATTTCAACGTCAGTCAGGAACCCACGTTCAGCGGCATACAGCGACAACGCCATGTCAGCGATCGACATAGGAGCGTATTGCTTCTGCTTCATCAGCTCGGTAACGCGCTGACCATGCTCAAGTTGCTTACGGGTCGCTTCGTCCAGGTCAGAAGCGAACTGGGCGAATGCCGCCAGTTCACGGTACTGAGCCAGAGCGGTACGGATACCACCGGAGAGCTTCTTGATGATCTTGGTCTGAGCGGCACCACCCACACGGGATACCGAAACACCGGCGTTCACAGCAGGACGGATGCCCGAGTTGAACATGGCCGATTCCAGGAAGATCTGACCGTCGGTGATGGAAATCACGTTGGTCGGAACGAACGCGGAAACGTCGCCAGCCTGGGTTTCGATGATCGGCAGGGCGGTCAGGGAACCGGTCTTGCCAGTCACTGCGCCGTTGGTGAACTTCTCTACGTAGTCTTCCGAAACGCGGGATGCGCGCTCCAGCAGGCGGGAGTGGAGATAGAACACGTCGCCTGGGTAGGCTTCACGGCCTGGTGGACGGCGCAGCAGCAGGGAAATCTGGCGGTAAGCCACTGCTTGCTTGGACAGATCGTCATAAACGATCAGCGCGTCTTCACCGCGGTCGCGGAAGTACTCGCCCATGGTGCAGCCGGAGTACGGAGCCAGGAACTGCAGCGCAGGAGATTCCGAAGCACTGGCCGCCACGATGATCGTGTTGGCCAGGGCGCCGTTTTCTTCCAGCTTGCGAACCACGTTGGCGATGGTCGATTGCTTCTGACCGATGGCAACGTAGACGCAGAAAATGCCGCTGTTCTTCTGGTTGATGATCGCGTCGATCGCCAGAGCGGTCTTACCGATCTGACGGTCACCGATGATCAGCTCACGCTGGCCACGGCCGACAGGGATCATGGCATCGACAGCCTTGTAGCCAGTCTGTACAGGCTGGTCTACCGACTTACGCCAGATCACGCCTGGAGCAACTTTCTCGACCGCATCGGTCTCGGTGTTGTTCAGCGGACCTTTGCCGTCAACAGGATTACCCAGTGCGTCGACTACGCGGCCCAGCAGTTCCTTACCAACAGGAACCTCGAGGATGCGGCCGGTGCACTTGGCGCTCATGCCTTCAGCCAGCGACGTGTACGCGCCCAATACCACGGCACCTACAGAGTCTTGCTCCAGGTTGAGGGCCATACCGTAGACGCCGCCCGGAAACTCGATCATCTCGCCGTACATGACGTCGGCCAGACCGTGAATCCGCACGATGCCGTCAGATACGCTGACGACAGTGCCTTCGTTACGGGCTTGGGAGGTCACATCGAGCTTGTCGATGCGGCCCTTGATAATTTCACTTATTTCGGAAGGATTGAGTTGCTGCATTGCTCTGCTGCCCCTTCAAACTCAAGATTTCAATGCTTCGGCAAGTTTCGCGATTTTGCCGCGAATCGAGCCATCGATAACCAGGTCGCCGGCGCGGATTACAACGCCCCCTATCAGGGACTTGTCTTCCTCGACTTGCAGGCGCACTTCCCGGTTGAGTCGTGCACTGAGAACCTTGGCGAGTTTGTCTTGCTGTTCTTGGTTCAATGCAAAAGCACTGGTCACTTCCACGTCTACCGACTTCTCTTGCTCGGCCTTGTACAGGTCGAAAAGAGCGGCGATCTCCGGCAGAAGCGGGAGACGGTCGTTTTCGGCAACGACGTGAATGAAATTCTGTGCCTTGGCATCGAACTTGTCGCCGCACACGTCAATAAACGTGGCGGCCTTTTCTGCGCTCGTCAGTCGCGGGGCCTTGAGCACGCGCTGCATGGTGTCGTCTTGCGACACCGCTGCTGCCAGGCCGAGCATGGCTGACCAATTGGCCAGTTGCTGGTGGGCCTGAGCGTGCTCGAAGGCCGCCTTAGCGTAAGGTCGGGCCAACGTGGTCAGTTCTGCCATGATCGCCCTCGCTTAGATTTCAGCAGCCAGTTTGTTTACCAGCTCTGCGTGCGCATTTTGATCGATTGTGGCACCCAGGATCTTCGAAGCACCGCCAACAGCCAGGGCACCCACTTGGGCACGCAAGGCGTCTTTGACGCTGTTCAGTTCCTGTTCGATCTCGGCTTGAGCCTGAGCCTTCACACGGTCAGCTTCGACGCGAGCCTGTTCACGGGCCTCGTCGACAATCTGGGTACCGCGTTTCTTGGCTTGCTCGATGATTTCAGCTGCCTGAGCTTTCGCTTCGCGCAGTTGCTGACCCACTTTCTCATGGGCCAACTCCAGGTCGCGAGCTGCTCGGCTGGCAGCGTCCAGACCATCAGCGATCTTCTTTTGACGTTCGTGCAATGCCGCAATGACCGGTGGCCATACGAACTTCATGCAGAACAGTACAAAAATCAGGAACGCAACGGACTGGCCAATCAGGGTCGCATTAATGTTCACGCCAACACCTCGCAGTTACGTTGTCCATCACACCAAATTACCCGGAAGATCCGAGTAATCAGCCAGCGATCTGACCAACGAACGGGTTCGCAAAGGTGAAGAACAGAGCGATACCAACACCGATCATGGTTACGGCGTCGAGCAGACCGGCAACGATGAACATTTTCACTTGCAGCATTGGAACCATTTCTGGCTGACGCGCAGCGCCTTCCAGGAATTTGCCGCCCAACAGGCCGAAACCAATTGCGGTACCCAGTGCGCCCAGGCCGATCAACAGTGCAACAGCGATAGCGGTTAGACCAACTACAGTTTCCATCTTTCCTCCCGACTTTTACGTCGTATGGTTTAGGTTTTTTAGATTAAAGCGGTAAAACAAATCGTTTCATCGAGCCCGTTCGGGCCCCTTCCCGTTTGACCGGGAAGGACATCAGACTAGTCGAGACTGGCCTTAATGGTTTTCTTCGTGCGCCATCGACAGGTAGACGATGGTCAGCATCATGAAGATGAACGCCTGCAAGGTGATGATCAGGATGTGGAACACAGCCCACGCCCATTGCAGCACCACGCCCAGGCCGCTGAGCCAGAGCAGGCCGCTGCCGAACATCACAGCGATCAGGATGAACACCAGCTCGCCGGCATACATGTTGCCGAACAGACGCAGGGCCAGAGAGATTGGCTTGGCGATCAGGGTCACGAATTCCAAGAGGAAGTTCACCGGGATCAGCAGGGCCTGAACGAGGACGTTCTTGCTGCCGAACGGGTGCAGGGTCAGTTCGCCGATGAAGCCGCCGATGCCCTTGACCTTGATGCTATAGAAAATGATCAGTGCGAAAACCGACAACGCCATGCCCAGGGTCGCGTTCGGGTCGGTGGTCGACACGGCGCGGAACGGGATGTGCGCATCGCCGGAGATCAGGATGGCCAGCTGAGGAATCCAGTCGACCGGTACCAGGTCGACGGCGTTCATCAGGAACACCCAGACGAAGATGGTCAGTGCCAGCGGCGCAATCACCGGGCTACGGCCATGGAAGCTGTCTTTCACGCTGCCATCGACGAATTCGACCAATACTTCAACGAAGTTCTGCAATGCACCAGGCTGACCGGAGGTCGCTTTCTTTGCCGCCATGCGGAAAAGGAAAACGAAGATCAGACCCAACGCGACCGACCAGCCGAGGGTATCGACGTGGAAAGCCCAGAAGCCCATTTCCTTGGCTTCTGCTGCGGTGTGAGCAAAGCCCCAGCCGCCATTGGGTAGCTGCCCGAAGGTCAGGTTCTGCAAGTGGTGCTGGATATAGCCCGAAGCGGTTGTCTCTGCCATGGTTGCCTCAAACGCCCTAAGGTCTCGAAAGTCTTGTTCTCATTAACAGGGGAGCGAACCAGTTGACCATCTGGGTCAATAGGAACACGCCGAATACAGCCAGCGGCGCCAAAGGCTTCACACCTGCAAACGTCAGTGCAAACAGCACTGCCGTCAAAATCAGTTTCCCTGCCTCGCCGGCATAAAAAGACCGGACGATGGCTTGGGCTGCTCGGGCGCCGGAAAACCGAAATGCCCTGTGAGCGAAGTAAATATTGGGAAGCAAGGCTATCAGGCCTCCGCAAAGACCTGAGTATCCGGCGACGACTCCCTTCCATTGCCAAAGCGCCAACGCGGCGATCAGTACAACGACAAACTGGGCCATCAATACCGGGAAAACTGCCAGACGATGGAACGGCAAGCGGTTTGGCGTGCGTGTTTCCATCGCTTTTGCTCTCCAAGGGTCGGCTGCCGAAATTCAATAACTTGGCATAATTTGTGCCGACAAAATGCGCGCAGAGTATAGGGGCGGTTCTGCCCCTATTCAACCTTCAGGTAGTGATTTCCGACTGCGCGCTACAAGAGCAATTGTTTCAGCGAATGTGCGCAAGCACGCCCTGCAACTCGTCGAGAGAGTTATAGCCGATCACCAACTGACCTTTGCCCTTCTTTCCATGGCGAATCTGCACCGCAGAGCCCAGGCGCTCGGCCAACCGCTGCTCCAGGCGAGCGATATCCGGATCGGTCTTTGGCGCTTCGACAGGGGCCGGTTTCCCGCTCAGCCACTGGCGAACCAGTGCCTCGGTTTGGCGCACTGTCAGGCCGCGTGCGACAACATGTCGCGCCCCTTCAACTTGTTGATTTTCCGGCAAACCGAGCAATGCCCGGGCATGCCCCATCTCCAGGTCACCGTGGGACAGCATGGTCTTGATGACTTCCGGCAACGCAATCAGCCGAAGCAGGTTAGCCACGGTCACCCGGGATTTACCCACTGCTTCGGCGACTTGTTGCTGGGTCAGTTGGAATTCCTGCTGCAAGCGCTGCAGGGCCACGGCTTCCTCAATTGGGTTGAGGTCTTCGCGCTGAATGTTTTCGATCAATGCCATGGCGATGGCGGTTTCATCCGGAACATCGCGGACCATCGCCGGAATGGTTTCCTGGCCAGCCTGCTGGCTGGCGCGCCAGCGACGTTCGCCAGCGATGATCTCGAAACGCCCATTGGCGATCGGCCGGACCACGATCGGTTGCATCACGCCCTGGCTCTTGATCGATTGAGCCAGCTCTTCCAGTGCCTGCGGGTCCATGTCCCGGCGCGGCTGGTATTTGCCACGCTGGATCAGGTCCAGGGGCAGATGCTGCAATTCGCGCTGGTCAGCCTGCACGGCCTGCTCTTCCAGCGAGCTGACTGTGGGGCCGCTGAGCAGCGCATCCAGTCCACGTCCGAGACCTCGTTTCTTGACGGCCATGGGGTTTCCTTAAGTTGGCTGGGCTGCAGCGATGCGTGGCTGACGGCGCTGGCGGCGAACCATCTCGCCCGCCAGGGCCAGGTAAGCCAGCGCACCACGGGATTGTTTGTCATAAGCCAGGGCCGGCATGCCGTAGCTCGGCGCTTCGGCCAAGCGGATGTTGCGCGGAATGACGGTGTCGTAGAGCTGCTCGCCGAAGTGCTCCTTGAGCTGGGCCGATACGTCGTTCATCAGGCTCAAGCGCGGGTCATACATCGTCCGCAGCAGGCCTTCGACCTTCAGGTCTGGATTGAGCAACTCGGCAATGCGCTTGATGTTATCCACAAGGTCGCTCAGCCCTTCGAGGGCGAAGTATTCGCACTGCATGGGGATAATGACCCCATCGGCAGCCACCAAGGCGTTGAGGGTCAGCATCGACAGCGACGGCGGGCAGTCGATCAGAATGTAGTCGTAGTTCTCGCGGACCGGCGCCAGTGCGCTGCGCAGGCGGCTTTCCTTCATCTGCATTTCCAGCAGCACCACTTCCGCCGCCGTCAGGTCACGGTTGGCGGGCAGCAGTTGATAACCGCCGTGTTCAGAGAAATGCATGGCCTGGCCCAGATCGCATTCGCCGATCAGGACGTCGTAGATGGAGTTTTCCAGGCCGTGCTTATCCACACCGCTACCCATGGTGGCGTTGCCCTGTGGATCGAGATCGATCAACAGCACCCGGCGCTTGGTCGCGACCAGGGATGCTGCGAGGTTGATACAGGTGGTGGTCTTGCCCACACCACCTTTCTGGTTCGCTATCGCGAATACCTTAGCCATTCTTGCTTGTGTTCCCAATCATGCCGTGCGGCGCAGTATCAGCAGATGGCGTTGGCCTTGGCAACCGGGTACGGCCAAGGCGTGTTCGCTATCGAGGTGGAAGTCTGCCGGCAATGCTACCAGCTCATCGGCCGGATGAACGCCCTTCATTGCCAGCCAGCGCGTATCGGCATCGCCCAGGTGGCGAGTCCAGTTGCTGAAGTTCTCCATGCTGCTGAACGCCCGGGAGATGATTCCGTTGAACGGCTCGGCAGGCTGGAACGCTTCGACGCGGCTGTGGATAACTTGAAGGTTATCCAGTTTTAGTTCGAGTTTGACCTGGGTCAGGAAGCGGGTTTTCTTGCCGTTGCTGTCGAGGCAGGTCACTTGTGAATCGGGAAAAAGGATCGCCAGCGGGATGCCCGGCATGCCTCCGCCGCTACCGACGTCCAGCCAGCGACCGTTTTCGATGAAGGACATGATGCTGAGGCTGTCGAGCAAATGCCGCGAAACCATTTCATCCGGATCGCGCACGGCGGTCAGGTTGTAGGCCTTGTTCCACTTGATCAACAGCGCCAGATAACCCAGCAATTGTGCCTGCTGGGCTTCGCTCAGGCTGACGCCGAGTTGAAGTGCACCTGTGGATAACTCTTCAGCGTGTTGCGAGGTGACCATCGAGCTCAAGCGCTTTGCTCCAACTGGCGGCCGGCGCCGCGTTTTTTCAAATGAATCATCAACAGCGAAATGGCTGCCGGCGTGACGCCAGGGATGCGCGAGGCCTGGCCCAGGGTTTCGGGACGGGTCGCACCGAGCTTGCCCTGGATTTCCTTCGACAACCCGGAAATACCGGTGTAATCGATATCCACAGGCAGCTTGGTGTCTTCGCTGGCTCGCAGCCGGGCGATTTCGTCCTGTTGGCGGTCGATGTAACCGGCGTATTTGGTCTTGATCTCGACCTGTTCAGCCACCTGTGGATCTTCCGCGCCCTGGCCGGTCACTTCCACCAGCCCGACGTAATCGATTTCCGGGCGGCTCAAGAGATTGAGCAAGTTGTATTCGTGAGTCAGCGGCGTACCGAATTTCGCCGCGATGGCATCGCCCTGCTCGGTACCGGGACGAACCCAGGTGCTTTTCAGGCGCTGCTCTTCCAGCTCGATGCTCTCGCGTTTTTTGCAGAACGCGGCCCAGCGCACGTCATCCACCAAGCCCAGCTCACGACCTTTTTCGGTCAGGCGCAGGTCGGCGTTGTCTTCACGCAGGATCAGGCGATATTCGGCGCGGGACGTGAACATCCGATACGGTTCCTGGGTACCCAGGGTGATCAGGTCATCCACCAGCACGCCGATGTACGCCTCGTCGCGACGCGGGCACCAACTTTCTTTGCCCTTGGCGCGCAGCGCAGCGTTGGCGCCGGCGAGCAATCCTTGGGCGCCGGCTTCTTCGTAACCGGTGGTGCCGTTGATCTGGCCGGCAAAGAACAGACCGCCGATGACTTTGGTTTCCAGGCTGTATTTCAGGTCACGCGGGTCGAAATAGTCGTATTCGATGGCGTAGCCCGGGCGAACGATGTGGGCGTTTTCCATGCCGCGAATCGATTGCACGATCTGCAATTGCACGTCGAACGGCAGACTTGTGGATATCCCGTTCGGATACAGCTCATGGGTGGTCAAACCTTCCGGCTCGATGAACACCTGATGGCTTTCCTTGTCGGCAAAGCGATGGATCTTGTCTTCGATCGACGGGCAATAACGCGGGCCGACGCCTTCGATTTCACCGGCGGCGGAATACATCGGCGAACGATCGAGATTCGCCGCAATGATTTCGTGGGTGCGGGCGTTGGTATGGGTGATCCAGCAACTGACTTGCCGTGGATGCTGTTCCTTGTTGCCCATGAACGACATCACCGGGATCGGAGTATCACCAGGCTGCTCGGTCATCACCGAGAAATCCACGGACTTGCCATCGATGCGAGGGGGCGTACCGGTTTTCAACCGACCCACACGCAGTGGCATTTCACGCAGGCGCTGGGCCAGCGCGATCGAGGGTGGATCACCCGCGCGCCCGCCGGAAAAATTTTGCAGACCGATGTGGATAAGTCCACCGAGGAAGGTTCCGGTGGTCAGTACCACGGAATCGGCGAAGAAACGCAGGCCCATCTGGGTTACGACGCCACGAACCTGGTCCTGCTCGACGATCAGGTCATCGGCTGCTTGTTGAAATATCCACAGGTTCGGTTGGTTTTCCAGGATTTCGCGGACAGCGGCCTTGTACAGGATACGGTCGGCCTGGGCGCGAGTAGCACGCACCGCTGGGCCTTTGCGGCTGTTCAAAACGCGAAACTGGATGCCGCCTTTATCGGTGGCCATCGCCATCGCACCGCCAAGGGCATCGATTTCCTTGACCAGATGACTCTTGCCGATCCCACCGATAGCGGGGTTGCAACTCATGGCACCGAGGGTTTCCACGTTATGCGTCAGCAACAGGGTTTTTGCCCCCATGCGTGCTGATGCAAGTGCTGCCTCGGTACCGGCATGACCGCCGCCGATGACGATCACTTCAAAACGGGAAGGGAAATCCACCACGCACCTCATGCCTGCTTTATTCAGGTAATTCAGAAATAGATTTGGGTCGAGTCCTGGGCGTTTTTCGAACCAGGTCGGCAAGTATAGGGACTTCGCCCATCCTAAAGAACCCTTTGCACAAAATTTAACCAGCTGTGGAGAACTGGCGGTTAAAGAAATTAAAAAGAGAGAAATTTATAAAATCTTTGTTTTTATGTTTATTCTTACTGAGCCACGTTTCTGTGGATAAAGCTCTGCAGACCTTAATTTACTTCGTGTACAGAGATTCAAAACCCTGTGGCCATGTGGCAGTGAGGGGCTTGGATAACCGGTGTAAGCCTGTGGATTAAAGGGGTGGTTATCCACAGGGGCGGTTATCTTCAGCTTTGGAGGTGGTTTATCAACCGACCTCAATGGCGGTTATTCACAGGGCTTAATCCACAGAAAAGAGCCGCTACGGAGTCGCAGCAGCGTCCACAGGCAAGCCGCCATCAAGGGCAATCGTTTAAAAAGACAGGACCGGGTTTGCGTTGCGCTCGATAGTTTCGAGGGCAAACCCGGTTTTAAAGGCGGACTACTTACCGATGCAGAAGCTGGAAAAGATCCGGCCCAATAAGTCATCGGAGCTGAAAGCCCCGGTAATTTCCCCTAGGGAATGTTGTGCCTGGCGCAGATCTTCGGCCAACAGCTCGCCAGCCCCCGCCAGGGTCAGCTGCGCGCGACCATGCTCCAAGGCAGCGCTCGCATGGCGCAACGCTTCCAAGTGTCGCCGGCGAGCGCTGAAGCTGCTTTCCGAGGTCTGCTCGTAACCCATGCAAGCCTTGAGGTGCTCGCGCAGCAGCTCCAGGCCTTCACCCGCCGACTTAGCGCTCAGGCTGATGGTCACGTGCCCGTCATCGCTGACATCCAGGGCAATCGCCTCCCCGGTCAGGTCAGCCTTGTTGCGAATCAGGGTGACTTTCGCCGGATCCGGACGGACCTCGAGGAATTCAGGCCACAAGGCAAAGGGATCGTTCGCTTCCGGCGCGGTGGCATCCACCACCAGCAATACCCGGTCGGCTTCACCGATGGCCTTGAGTGCGCGTTCGACGCCGATTTTTTCCACCTGGTCCTCGGTGTCGCGCAAACCGGCCGTATCCACCACGTGCAGCGGCATGCCGTCAATGTGGATATGTTCGCGGAGGATGTCCCGGGTGGTGCCGGCGATCTCGGTGACGATCGCCGCCTCGCGGCCGGCCAGGGCATTCAACAGGCTGGACTTGCCGGCATTCGGTCGTCCAGCGATCACCACAGTCATCCCGTCGCGCAACAATGCACCTTGCCCGGCCTCGCGCAGTACTGTGGATAACTCGTCGCGAACCTTATCGAGCATGCTCAGCACGTGACCATCGGCGAGGAAGTCGATTTCTTCCTCCGGAAAGTCAATTGCAGCCTCGACATAGATGCGCAGGCCAATCAATTGTTCGGTGAGGTTATGCACACGCTGGGAAAAAGCGCCCTGCAACGAACGCAATGCGTTGCGTGCGGCCTGTGCAGAACTGGCTTCGATCAGATCAGCGATGGCTTCGGCCTGGGCCAGGTCGAGTTTGTCGTTGAGGAATGCCCTTTCGCTGAACTCACCCGGACGGGCCAGGCGGCAGCCCAGTTCCAGGCAACGCTTGAGCAGCATGTCCAGCACGATGGGACCGCCGTGTCCTTGCAGTTCCAGTACGTCTTCGCCGGTGAACGAATTCGGTCCAGGGAAATACAGGGCCAGCCCTTCGTCCAGTACCTGCTGGTCATCACTGAAAAACGGGCCGTAATGGGCGAACCGCGGTTTGAGTTCACGGCCGCTGATAGCATGGGCCGCAACACTGGCCAACGGCCCGGAAATACGGACGATGCCAACACCGCCGCGACCTTGGGCGGTGGCGACAGCAGCGATGGTTTCACGCGGTGCACTCATAAACCGGTATCCAGACAAAAGTGGCAGATAGCAAAACGCCCCACTAGGGGGCGTTTTGTGTGGTTATCCACAGAGCAAGTTACGCCTCGGCTTTTTTCGCAGCCGCTTCAATCTTACGCGTGATGTACCACTGCTGGGTGATGGACAACACGTTGTTCACAACCCAGTACAGCACAAGACCTGCTGGGAACCAGAGGAAGAAGAAGGTGAAGATGATCGGCATCATCTTCATGACCTTCGCTTGCATCGGATCCGGAGGTGTCGGGTTCAACTGCTGCTGGATGAACATGGTCGCGCCCATGATGATCGGCAGGATGAAGAACGGATCCTTGATCGACAGGTCGGTAATCCACAGCATGAACGGTGCCTGACGCATCTCCACGCTTTCCAGCAGAACCCAGTACAGCGCGAGGAACACGGGCATCTGAACAAGAATTGGCAAGCAACCGCCCAAGGGGTTGATCTTCTCTTTCTTGTACAACTCCATCATGGCCTGGGACATTTTCTGCCGGTCATCGCCATGTTGCTCTTTCAGCGCTGCCAGTTTCGGCGCAACGGCCCGCATGCGCGCCATGGATTTATAGCTGGCGGCCGACAGTGGGAAGAAGATCCCCTTGATCAGCATGGTCAGGAAAATAATCGACCAGCCCCAGTTACCGACGATGCTGTGGATATGTTGCAGCAGCCAGAAGATAGGCTGGGCAATGAACCACAGGAAACCGTAGTCCACGGTCAGTTCCAAGCCTGGGGACAACTCCTTGAGCACAGCCTGGCTTTTTGGCCCGGCGTACAGGATGGCGCTGGTTTCGACTTTCGCACCTGGCGCGGCGGTCAGGGCCGGGCCGGTGTAACCGACGATGTAGTTGCCTTTGCTGTCTTTACGCGTCTGGACGAGGTTGTTTTCGCCCTTCTGCGGAATCCACGCGGTTACAAAATAATGCTGCAACCAGGCAACCCAGCCGCCTTGGACGGTTTCCTTGAGCTGCGCCTTGTCCATGTCTTTCATGGACACTTTCTTGTACGGCTCCGAACTTGTCCACAGGGCAGCGCCCAGGTAAGTCGCGGTGCCGGTGGCGGTGCTGGAGGAAGGATCATCACTGGCGTCACGCTTGAGCTGCGCAAACATCGCGCCAGACCAAGGTTGGGCGCTCTGGTTGTCGACCAGATAAGTCACAGTCACGTCATACATGCCGCGCTTCAGGGTGAAACGCTTGATGTAATTGACGCCATCCTTGCTGAACTTCAGGTCGGCGACCAGTTGGTCCTGACCGTCAGCCAGTTGATAAACCTTCTTCTCGGCCGAATAAACCGGACGACCGGCCGGGTTGGCATCCGGGCCGTTGGCGCCGATCAGGCCGCTTTGCGCCAGATAGGTACGCTCGTTACCGTTGTCGAACAACTGGAACGGGATTTCCGGATGGTCCTGGCGACGCGGATACAAAGGCAGCTTCAACTGGGCGACATCGCCACCTTGTGGATCGATTGCCAGCTCGAGCACGTCGGTCTTGATCTGGATCAGGTCCTTGCTGGCCGCCACGGGGGCTTCGGCTGGAGCACTGGTGTCGCTTGCCGCGCGCGGGACATCGTCATTGCTGGCGGTGCTATTGCCAGTTGCTGTATCCGGCAGGCTCGGTGCGGTATTGCTGGCTGCAACATTCTGAGTCGGCAGGGCAGCCTGGCCGTAGTCCTGGTTCCATTTAAGGACCATGACATAGGACACGATTGCCAGGGCGACGATCAGGATCGTGCGTTTGATATCCATGATTACTCGGCCATCGAAGAAGAACGGGAGGTAGGGATAGGCGGAACCGGGTCATAACCGCCGGGATTCCACGGATGACAGCGACCTAAACGACGAAAGGTCAGCCAGCCACCGCGCAGAAGGCCATGATTTTCTATGGCTTCATACGCGTAGCAGGAACAACTGGGGTAGAAACGACAGTGGCTGGCCATCAGAGGACTAATGGCGTAGCGGTAAAACTGGATCGGAACGAGTGCCAGTTTACGCATCGGTACTGTCTACCCCTACAGTTTCGGTGTTGACTGCCGGTGCTGGCTTGTTACGAGCCAGGCGTTTCCAGAGCTTGCCGAAATGCTGAATCAATTCGGGGTTTTCTACATCACCCAAACCTTTGCGCGCGACGATAACAATGTCCCAGCCGACCAGTGAATCCTGGTTCAGGCGAAACGATTCGCGCATCAGACGTTTGAGGCGATTGCGCTGAACGGAGAGCTTTACGCTCTTTTTCCCGATAACCAGCCCGAGTCGGGGGTGATCGAGATCGTTACTGCGCGCAAGGAGCAGGAGATTTTTCCCCGGAACCTTGCCGGTAGGGGAGTCAAAGACTGCCTTGAAATGCCGGGGGGTAAGCAGACGCTTTTCCCGACTGAAGTCCTGACTCACCTCCAGTGCCGGATTATCAAACTGCCAGACGCGCACGACCTTTGGCGCGACGACGCGACAGGACGGCACGACCGTTCTTGGTAGCCATGCGAGCACGGAAACCGTGAGTACGAGCGCGTTTGATAGTGCTTGGTTGGAAAGTACGTTTCATGTCGTGTTACCTGGTTCGTCCACAACGGGCCGGAATGGCCCCCGTTTTAAGAGACCGGGGATTCTAGAGAAAGCAAGCCTCTAGGTCAATTTCCAACCAGCGTTTCCTTTAAATAGATCTCCAGGCGCTTCCCGCGGATTCATCACGCTGCGCTAGATATAGAAATAAAGAAGGGAATTATTTAAAGCTTTTCTGTAAAGCTTATAAAAGCAAGGGCGCCACTTGTCTGTGGATAACCATGCCTACGCCTTGTAATCCGCCATGTACAGAGAATGACAACTACAGGGGAAAGCGGTGGCAACCCTGTGCCGCACTGTCGGATAACCTGTGGGTGGAATAGGTATTTATCCACAGGGCGGTTATCCACTGACTTTAACCCCCAGTTATGCAACGGCCTTAGGGCGATTTATCCACAGGGCTTAGCCACCGACCATCCGTCGCCTTTCTCATGGTTAAAGCGTTGATAAATCATGGACGTTGAGCAACCTGCATGTGGATAAGTGAACGACTGATCGCTACAATGGCCGCTTGTTTTTGCCTCACCGGCTTTCAACTTAGGGGATATCCGTGTCAGTGGAACTTTGGCAGCAGTGCGTGGAGCTTTTGCGCGATGAGCTGCCTGCCCAACAATTCAACACTTGGATCCGTCCACTACAGGTCGAAGCCGAAGGCGACGAGTTGCGTGTCTATGCACCGAACCGTTTCGTTCTCGACTGGGTCAACGAAAAGTACCTGGGCCGGGTCATGGAACTGCTCGATGAGCATGGCAATGGCATGGCGCCCGCGTTGTCCTTATTAATAGGCAGCAAACGCAGCTCGGCGCCGCGGGCCGCTCCCAATGCGCCACTGGCCGCCTCGGCGTCCCAAGCCCAGGCGGCCGCCGCGCCGGTCAACAACCATGCCGCGCCGGCACCCGCGCCTACTTCAAGCAAACGCAACGCACAAAAAACCGCCGAGGTCAGCGAAGAGCCCTCAAGGGACAGCTTCGACCCCATGGCGGGTGCAAGCTCCCAGCAGGCCCCGGTACGGGCAGAACAACGCACCGTTCAGGTAGAAGGTGCGCTCAAGCACACCAGCTATCTGAACCGCACCTTTACCTTCGAAAACTTCGTCGAGGGTAAGTCCAACCAGCTGGCCCGAGCGGCAGCCTGGCAGGTGGCGGATAACCCCAAGCATGGCTATAACCCGCTCTTCCTTTATGGCGGTGTTGGCTTGGGTAAAACCCACTTGATGCACGCCGTGGGTAACCATCTGTTAAAGAAGAACCCGAATGCCAAGGTCGTCTACCTGCATTCCGAGCGTTTCGTGGCCGACATGGTCAAGGCGCTGCAGCTGAACGCCATCAACGAGTTCAAGCGTTTCTACCGTTCGGTGGATGCTTTGCTGATCGACGATATTCAGTTCTTCGCTCGCAAGGAACGTTCACAGGAAGAGTTTTTCCACACCTTCAACGCATTGCTTGAAGGTGGCCAGCAGGTCATTCTCACCAGCGACCGGTACCCGAAAGAGATCGAAGGCCTGGAAGAACGTTTGAAGTCGCGTTTCGGCTGGGGCCTGACGGTAGCCGTCGAGCCACCGGAGCTGGAAACCCGAGTCGCGATCCTGATGAAGAAGGCCGACCAGGCCAAGGTCGAGTTGCCTCATGACGCGGCGTTCTTCATCGCTCAGCGTATTCGCTCGAACGTGCGTGAGCTTGAAGGCGCGCTTAAACGCGTCATCGCCCACTCGCACTTCATGGGCCGCGATATCACCATCGAGCTGATTCGCGAATCGCTGAAGGATCTGTTGGCGCTTCAGGATAAGCTGGTATCTGTGGATAACATTCAGCGCACCGTTGCTGAATACTACAAGATCAAGATATCCGATCTGCTATCGAAGCGCCGTTCGCGATCGGTGGCGCGTCCACGTCAGGTGGCGATGGCCTTGTCCAAGGAGTTGACCAACCACAGCCTGCCGGAAATCGGCGATGTGTTTGGCGGTCGCGACCATACGACAGTGCTTCACGCCTGCCGCAAGATCAATGAACTTAAGGAATCCGACGCGGACATCCGCGAGGACTACAAGAACCTGCTGCGTACACTGACCACTTGATGACCACCAGCGCAGCTTATTAAGGCAAGGGACTAGACCATGCATTTCACCATTCAACGCGAAGCCCTGTTGAAACCCCTGCAACTGGTCGCGGGCGTTGTCGAACGCCGCCAGACCTTGCCGGTACTTTCCAACGTGCTGCTGGTTGTCGAAGGCCAGCAATTGTCGCTGACCGGTACCGACCTGGAAGTCGAACTGGTTGGTCGTGTCCAACTTGAAGAGCCGGCCGATCCAGGCTCCATCACGGTGCCGGCGCGCAAGCTGATGGACATCTGCAAGAGCCTGCCGAACGACGCGCTGATCGATATCAAGGTCGACGAGCAGAAGCTGGTGGTCAAGGCGGGGCGTAGCCGCTTCACTTTGTCGACCCTGCCGGCGAATGACTTCCCGACTGTGGAAGAAGGCCCAGGCTCGCTGACTTGCAGCCTTGAGCAAAGCAAGTTGCGTCGTCTGATTGAGCGCACCAGTTTCGCCATGGCCCAGCAGGACGTGCGTTATTACCTCAACGGCATGCTGCTGGAAGTTTCCGCCGGTATCATCCGCGCCGTGGCCACCGACGGTCACCGCTTGGCGATGTGCTCGATGCAGGCCGATATCGGTCAGCCGGATCGTCATCAGGTGATCGTACCGCGCAAGGGTATCCTTGAATTGGCGCGCCTGCTGACTGAGCCCGACGGCAACGTCAGCATCGTGCTGGGCCAGCATCACATCCGCGCGACCACGGGTGAATTCACTTTCACTTCGAAGCTGGTAGACGGCAAGTTCCCCGATTACGAACGTGTGTTGCCAAAAGGTGGCGACAAACTAGTGCTGGGTGACCGGCAGGCACTGCGCGAAGCCTTCAGCCGAACCGCGATTCTGTCCAACGAGAAGTACCGTGGCATTCGCCTGCAATTAGCCAATGGTCAGCTGAAAATCCAGGCGAACAACCCGGAGCAGGAAGAAGCAGAAGAAGAAGTAGGCGTGGACTACAACGGCGGCTCCCTGGAAATCGGCTTCAACGTCAGCTATTTGCTCGACGTGCTGGGCGTGATGACCACTGAGCAGGTACGACTGATCCTGTCTGACTCCAACAGCAGTGCGCTGGTGCAAGAATCCGATAACGACGATTCGGCCTACGTTGTCATGCCGATGCGTCTGTAGTCAGAATCAGCTAGATGTCCTTAAGTCGCGTCTCGGTCACCGCGGTGCGCAATCTGCACCCGGTGACCTTCTCCCCTTCCCCTCGCATCAATATCCTTTACGGCGCCAACGGCAGCGGCAAAACCAGCGTCCTGGAAGCCGTTCACCTGCTTGGGCTTGCCCGTTCGTTTCGAAGCAGCCGTCTGTTACCGGTCATCCAGTACGACCAACTTGCGTGCACGGTGTTCGGGCAGGTGGAACTGGCGGAAGGTGGCCACAGCGCCCTGGGGATCTCGCGGGACCGGCAAGGCGAGTTCCAGATCCGCATCGACGGGCAGAATGCCCGCAGTGCCGCGCAACTGGCAGAGATTCTTCCGCTGCAGTTGATCAACCCGGACAGCTTCCGACTGCTGGAGGGCGCGCCGAAGATTCGTCGGCAGTTTCTCGACTGGGGTGTGTTCCACGTGGAACCACGTTTCATGGCGACTTGGCAACGCTTGCAGAAGGCGCTGCGCCAGCGAAACTCTTGGCTGCGACATGGTACACTTGACGCCGTTTCACAGGCGGTTTGGGACAGGGAACTGTGTCAGGCCAGCGCTGAAATTGATGAATACCGCCGTGCTTACATCAAAGCCTTGAAACCGGTCTTTGAACAGACCTTGAGCGAACTGGTTGAGCTTGAGGGCCTGACGCTCAGCTATTACCGAGGTTGGGACAAGGACCGGGAGTTGAGTGCCGTATTGGCTGGCTCGCTTCAGCGTGATCAGCAGATGGGCCATACCCAGGCCGGACCACAACGTGCTGACTTGCGTCTCAGATTGGGCGCACACAACGCCGCGGACATTTTGTCCCGAGGTCAGCAGAAACTGGTGGTGTGTGCCTTGCGTATTGCCCAGGGGCATCTGGTCAGCCTGGCCCGTCGCGGTCAGTGTATTTATCTGGTGGATGACTTGCCGTCCGAACTGGACGAAGCCCACCGCCGCGCGCTGTGCCGCTTGCTGGAAGACTTACGCTGCCAAGTGTTCATTACTTGTGTAGACCACGAATTATTGAGGGAAGGCTGGCAGACGGAAACGCCAGTCGCTCTGTTCCACGTGGAACAGGGCCGTATCACCCAGACCCACGACCATCGGGAGTGAAGGCATTGAGCGAAGAAAATACGTACGACTCAACAAGCATTAAAGTGCTTAAAGGCCTGGATGCCGTACGCAAACGTCCCGGTATGTACATTGGCGACACCGACGATGGTAGCGGTCTGCACCACATGGTGTTCGAGGTGGTCGACAACTCCATCGACGAAGCCCTCGCCGGCCATTGCGACGACATCAGCATCATTATCCACCCGGATGAATCCATCACCGTTCGCGACAACGGCCGTGGCATCCCGGTAGACGTGCACAAAGAAGAAGGCGTATCCGCGGCCGAGGTCATCATGACCGTGCTGCACGCCGGCGGTAAATTCGACGACAACTCCTACAAAGTATCCGGTGGTCTCCACGGTGTAGGTGTTTCCGTTGTGAACGCCCTGTCCGAAAAGCTTGTTCTTACCGTTCGCCGCAGCGGCAAGATCTGGGAACAAACCTACGTTCACGGTGTGCCTCAGGCACCGATGGCGATCGTGGGCGACAGCGAAAGCACCGGCACCCAGATCCACTTCAAGGCTTCGAGCGATACCTTCAAGAACATCCATTTCAGCTGGGACATCCTGGCCAAGCGGATTCGTGAACTGTCCTTCCTCAATTCCGGTGTCGGCATCGTCCTCAAGGATGAACGCAGCGGCAAGGAGGAGCTGTTCAAGTACGAAGGTGGCCTGCGTGCGTTCGTTGAGTACCTGAACACCAACAAGACCCCGGTCAACCAGGTGTTCCACTTCAACGTCCAGCGTGAAGACGGCATCGGCGTTGAAATCGCCCTGCAGTGGAACGACAGCTTCAACGAGAACCTGTTGTGCTTCACCAACAACATTCCACAGCGTGATGGCGGTACCCACCTGGTGGGCTTCCGTTCGGCGCTGACCCGTAACCTGAACACCTACATCGAACAGGAAGGCCTGGCGAAGAAGCACAAAGTCGCCACCACCGGTGACGATGCCCGTGAAGGCCTGACGGCGATCATTTCGGTGAAGGTGCCGGATCCGAAGTTCAGTTCCCAGACCAAGGACAAGCTGGTGTCTTCCGAAGTGAAGACCGCGGTCGAACAGGAAATGGGCAAGTACTTCTCCGACTTCCTGCTGGAGAATCCGAACGAAGCCAAGCTGGTGGTCGGCAAGATGATCGACGCGGCTCGTGCCCGTGAAGCGGCGCGCAAGGCCCGTGAGATGACTCGCCGCAAGGGCGCGCTGGACATCGCCGGCCTGCCGGGCAAGCTGGCTGACTGCCAGGAAAAGGACCCTGCCCTGTCCGAGCTGTACCTGGTGGAAGGTGACTCTGCTGGCGGTTCCGCCAAGCAGGGTCGCAACCGCCGTACCCAGGCCATCCTGCCGCTCAAGGGCAAGATCCTCAACGTCGAGAAGGCGCGCTTCGACAAGATGATTTCCTCCCAGGAAGTCGGCACCTTGATCACTGCGCTGGGCTGCGGCATCGGCCGCGAAGAGTACAACATCGACAAGTTGCGCTATCACAACATCATCATCATGACCGATGCTGACGTCGACGGTTCGCACATCCGTACCCTGCTGCTGACCTTCTTCTTCCGTCAGCTGCCGGAGCTGATCGAGCGCGGCTACATCTACATCGCCCAGCCGCCGCTGTACAAGGTCAAGAAAGGCAAGCAAGAGCAATACATCAAAGACGACGACGCCATGGAAGAGTACATGACGCAGTCGGCCCTGGAAGACGCGAGCCTGCACCTGAACGAAGATGCCCCGGGCATTTCCGGCGAAGCCCTTGAGCGTCTGGTGAATGACTTCCGCCTGGTGATGAAGACCCTCAAGCGCCTGTCGCGCCTGTACCCACAGGAACTGACCGAGCACTTCATCTACCTGCCAGCCGTGAGCCTGGAGCAACTGTCCGATCACGCAGCGATGCAGGATTGGCTGGCCCAGTACGAAGTACGCCTGCGCACTGTCGAGAAGTCCGGCCTGGTCTACAAAGCCAGCTTGCGTGAAGACCGTGAGCGTAACGTCTGGCTGCCGGAGGTCGAATTGATCTCCCATGGCCTGTCGAACTACGTCACCTTCAATCGCGATTTCTTCGGCAGCAACGACTACAAGACCGTGGTATCCCTCGGCGCGCAACTGAGCACGCTGCTGGACGATGGGGCGTACATCCAACGTGGCGAACGCAAGAAAGCCGTGACGGAGTTCAAGGAAGCCCTTGAATGGCTGATGGCCGAAAGCACCAAGCGCCACACCATCCAGCGATACAAAGGTCTGGGCGAGATGAACCCGGATCAATTGTGGGAAACCACCATGGACCCAAGTTCGCGCCGGATGCTGAAAGTCACCATCGAAGACGCCATTGGCGCCGACCAGATCTTCAACACCTTGATGGGTGATGCGGTCGAGCCTCGTCGTGACTTTATCGAGAGCAATGCGTTGGCGGTGTCCAACCTGGATTTCTGATCCGGCTTGCCCTGCTGAAACAAAAAAGGCCAACGCTTATGCGTTGGCCTTTTTTTATTAACTCGCCACCGAATCCTCATCACTTCCGGCAGCGACACTCTCAAGCCGATACCCGTACCCATAAATCGTCAACAACTGCCAACCCCTATCTGCCGTCAGCCCGAGCTTATTGCGTAAGCGATAGATATGAGTGTCCAGTGGACGGGATGAAGTCATTTCCTCGTGGGTCCAGAAGCGTTCGTAAAAGTATTCCCGGGACAGTGGCCGGCCCAGGTTGGCGAACAGGCAACGGGCCAGGCGATATTCACGCTCGGTCAGGCTGATGGGGATACCAGCCCGGGTGACAGTCAGTTCGGCGTCGTCGAACGCTAGATCGTTGAACACCAGCACGTCGCTGGTGGGCACGCGTTGCAGGTTGTGACGGCGTAGCACGGCGGTGACCCGGGCCTTGAGCTCGTTGGGTCTGAAGGGTTTGCTCACGTAGTCGTCGGCGCCGGCGTTGAGGGCCTGGACGATGTCGTGCTCGCCGTCGCGGCTGGTCAGCATGATGGCAGCCGGTGGCGAACCCATGTGCTCGCGGGTCCAGCGCAGCAGCGAAAGCCCACTGACGTCGGGCAGTTGCCAGTCGAGGATCAACAAGTCGAAGGTTTCCCGGCGCAGTTGCCGCAGCAGGTCTTCGCCTCTTTCAAAGCTGTGCAGGGTCCAGGCTTGTTCTCCCCTGCCCGGAATTTGTTGAAGTGTGTGTTCTACCCGGCGCAGTTCGGCCGGTTCATCATCCAGTATGGCGACTCGCATGGAATGCGATTTCCTTGATCTCGAAAATAACGGACATCTCAGGAGGTAACGCAACCTTCCTCCTATCGCTGGCTGCGACAATACCGGCTCGCGGCCCAGAGGGAAAGGCAGCAGCGCACCACCCATCGAGTCGGCTATAGTCCTGGGCTTCCTGCCTGTCGGTACACCCATGATCCATTACACAATCTACCTCCTTGTGTTCAGCCAAGGTGCCTATGACTAACCCACCTCGCCGTGAAAGCCGTGAACCCACTCAGGTCCAACGATTGTTCCGACAATTGGTGCGTGAGTGGTTGTGGATAAGTCTGCTTTTGTTGCCCCTGACAGCGCTGCTTTCGTTTTGTATGCAACCAGCCCGTAGTGGGCTCGCCGCCTTGCTGTCGGCCGGTCTAGTTGGCGGCGTATTAGGCCTGCTGTTGTGGCGCCCTCGCCTTGCCGTGGGAACGACGCTAGCGGGGATGGGCGTAGCCCTGTTGATCAGCGCGCTGGTGGATGCGTGGGGTTGGTGGTGGTCACCGGTGGCCAGTTTATTGGGAATGCTGTTTGGCTATCTGATCTGGAACTGGCGGCGTCTGAGCGTGGTGCTGGCTTATTTTGGCTGGGAACTGGCGCGCTTGGATGCGGAGCCGAAGGTATTCCCGGAGCGTCGTCGGGCCTCTTACACCGGCACTGACCGTTTGCAGGGACAAATCATGGCATTGGAACAGGCCATGAGCCGGACGCGGGATACGCGTCGCTTTATTGCGGATGGCCTGGAATATTTGCCCGTGGCCACCATGATCAGCGATCCGCAGGGCAAGATATTGCTTGGCAACCGCAAGGCTCGCGAGTTGTTCGGTCATGCTTTGGCGGGGGGCGACGTGCTGGAGGAATTGGCTCGGCTGGGCTATCCGGCATTGGCGCACTCCCCTGTCCACCGCTTGTCCACGTTGCCGCTGGTGGAATTTCGCGACATTCGCGAGCGCAGCCTACGCCTTGAGAGGGCCGCACTGTTACCGGCTGACAACGACGTGCCGGTGGGCTGGTTGCTGAGCCTGACCGACCTGAGTGCCGAGCGTGAAGCCGAAGAGCAGCGCGGCGTAATGCTCCGGTTCCTGTCACATGACCTGCGCGCGCCTCACTCAGCCATCCTGGCGTTGCTCGATGTGCAGCGGTATGAGGCCGGAGTAGAGAATCCATTATTCGACCAGATCGAACGCCAGGTGCGCCGCGCATTGGACCTGACGGACGGTTTTGTGCAGTTGGCCAAGGCAGAATCCGAGGCCTACCAATTTCGGCCTACGTTGTTCGCCATGCTGATTCTGGATGTGATTGACCAGGCGTTGCCGATCGCACAGGCCAAAAATATCCAGTTGGAGCACGAGCTGGACGATGAGGAAGCCATGGTCAACGCCGATCAACCCTTGCTCACCCGGGCACTGTTCAATTTGCTGGAAAACGCCATCAAGTACAGTCCGACACAAACACGCATTTCCCTACAGGTTCGTTGCATGCAGGGTTGGTTAGCGTGTCACGTCGTTGACCAGGGAAAGGGCATTGGTCCCGAAGAGCTGCCGGATTTGTTCATCCAGTACCGGCGCTTCTCCTCCGCCCATGGGGTGGATGGTATTGGTTTGGGTTTATCGATGGTCAAGGCGGTGGTGGACCGTCATGGTGGGAATATCGAGTGTCGCAGCGTAGTAGGCGAAGGGACCACGTTCAGTTTGCGGTTTCCGCTGCTGAACGAGTGACTAGAAAATCGCGGCCTGCGGCAATACCCCCAGACCTACGAGGCTATAAAAACTTATGCACCTTTACAGATGTTTTATGTTTTTAGGAAATATGTATTAAAAACAGATGGTTACGTAACAAAAACAACGGAATCAGACGAAACGGTACACAGGTTATCCACAATTATCAGACAGCAACCTTGTCCGTCGTTGCGGGCGCAGCAGGCGCTGGAGGCAGTGAACCCAGCTCCCTTTGGGTCTGTTCATTCCACGCCTGTACACGGTCATTCAGTTCGGCAACGGCGCGAGGCCCGCTGCCCTCGGCATACATCGGCGGGCCAATCACCACGGTGATAGTTCCCGGCGTCCTGAGCCAGCCCGACTTGGGCCAGAATTTTCCCGCATTGTGTGCAATTGGCAGCACCGGCAGGCCAGCATTTACCGCCAATGCGGAACCGCTACGGGAAAACTTGCCAATCGTGCCATAAGGCACACGGGTGCCTTCCGGGAAAATCAACACCCAGACGTTATCCTTGAGCAGTTCATCGCCTTTTTTCGCGACCTGCTTGAGAGCAACCTTCGGGTTATCACGGTCAATGGCAATCGGGCGCAGCATCGCCATGGCCCAGCCGAAGAACGGCACGAACAACAGCTCACGCTTGAGCACTTGGCTCAACGGTTCAAAGTAGGCCGAGAGAAAGAAGGTCTCCCAAGTGCTCTGGTGGTTGGACTGGATGACACACGGCCGGTCAGGCACGTTCTCGGCGCCTTTGACTTCATAGCTGATGCCCAGAAACACCTTGCTCAGCCACAGTGCGCAGCGACACCAGTACACATTGATGAAACGGTAGCGCGCCTTGAACGGCAAGAAAGGCGCGATAAAAAAACTCAGGGAGCACCACAGCAAGGAACTGGTGCCCAACAGCAGGTAAAAGAGAAAGGCTCTGATGGCCTGCAATATCGACATAGCGGCGTTTACCGTTGCGGGCAATGCCCGCCTGTTCAAGCGCTTCCCGAACAATCCTTGATCAGGTTGTCTTGGGAGCTCTAATTGTGGATAAGTTCAGCGGCAATCGCCGCCAGGTCGTCAAAAATCAAGGTGCCCACCGGTAGGGTCTTGCCCAGAGTCTTCTCGCCTTTTCCGGTCTTTACCAAAACTGGCTGACAATCGACGGCCTTGGCCGCCTCCAGGTCACCGAGGCTGTCGCCGACGAACCACACACCCGCCAACGCCACATCGTAATGAGCGGCAATGGTTTTCAACATGCCTGGCTTGGGCTTGCGGCAATCGCAGCCGTCGTCCGGCCCGTGCGGGCAATAGACGATCAACCCGACTTCACCGCCCTGCTCCGCCACCAAGTCGCGCAAGCGATCATGCATGGCCTGAAGGACGGCGAGGTCATAGTAACCGCGAGCAATGCCCGACTGGTTGGTGGCAACCGCCACGGTCCAGCCGGCCTTGCTCAACTTCGCGATGGCTTCGATCGAACCGGGGAGCGGCAGCCACTCCTCTACCGACTTGATGTAAGCGTCGGAGTCGTGATTGATCACTCCGTCCCGATCGAGAATCAGCAGCTTCAAGATTTACCCCAGCAGCGAAATATCGGCAACACCGAGAAACAAGCCACGCAGCCGCGCCAGCAGCGCATAGCGGTTGGCCCGCACATTGGCGTCTTCGGCATTGACCATCACCGCTTCGAAAAACGCATCAACTGGTTCGCGCAATGCTGCCAGGCGCGCCAGGGTTTCGCTGTACTGACGCGCCGCTGCCATCGGCTGAACCGCCTGGTCTGCCTGTTGGATCGCCGAGTACAGGGAGAACTCGTTGGCGTTATCGAAGTATTTGGCTTCGACGGTGGCCGCGATGTTGCCTTCGGCCTTGCTCAGCAGGTTCGACACACGCTTGTTCACCGCGGCCAGGGCCGCTGCTTGCGGCAGTTGGCGGAACGCCTGCACCGCTTGTACACGCTGGTCGAAGTCCAGGGCCGAACCCGGCTTCAGGGCGCGCACCGACAGGTAGGTTGCGACGTCGACGCCTTCATCTTCATAACGCGCACGCAGGCGGTCGAAGATGAATTCCAGCACCGCATCGGCCAGGCCTGCGGCCTTGACCTTGCTGCCGAACGCATTGACGGCGAATGCCACGGCGTCGTTCAGGTCCAGGTCCAGTTGTTTGTCGATCAGGATCCGCAGCACGCCCAGCGCCGCGCGACGCAAGGCATAAGGGTCTTTGCTGCCGGTGGGCAACATGCCGATGCCGAAAATCCCCACCAGGGTATCGAGCTTGTCGGCGATCGCCACGGCCGCCCCGGTCAGGGTGGTCGGCAACTCAGCGCCGGCACCGCGTGGCATGTATTGCTCGTTCAGCGCCAGCGCTACGTCTTGCGGCTCGCCATCGTTGAGGGCGTAGTAGTAGCCGGCGATGCCTTGCATCTCCGGGAACTCACCGACCATTTCGGTGGACAGGTCGCACTTGGACAGGATGCCGGCACGGGCCGCGCGCTGGGCGTCGCCGCCGATACGCGGGGCGATGAATGCCGCCAGCTTGGAAACGCGCTCGGCCTTGTCGTAGACGCTGCCGAGTTTTTCCTGGAAGACCACGTTCTGCAGACGCAGATTGAAGCTTTCCAGGGATTGTTTCTTGTCCTGCTTGAAGAAGAACTCGGCGTCGGTCAGGCGCGGGCGAACGACTTTTTCGTTACCGGCGATGATCTGCTGCGGATCCTTGCTTTCGATGTTGGCGACCGTGATGAAACGCGGCAGCAACTTGCCTTCGGCGTCCAGCAGGCAGAAATACTTCTGGTTATCCTGCATGGTGGTGATCAGCGCTTCCTGGGGCACTTCGAGGAAACGTTCCTCGAACGAGCACACCAGCGGCACTGGCCATTCCACCAACGCGGTCACTTCGTCCAGCAGGTTGGCCGGCACGATGGCGGTGCCTTCCTGGCTGGTCGCCAGCTCTTCGGTGCGCTTGCTGATCAGCTCGCGGCGTTCGTTGGCGTCGGCCAGCACGTAGGCGGCACGCAGGTCGGCCAGGTAATTGGCCGGCGAGGTGATGCGCACGTTGTGCGGATGATGGAAGCGGTGGCCACGGGAATCGCGACCGGCCTTCTGCGCGAGGATCGTGCAGTCGATGACCTGGTCGCCAAGCAGCATCACCAGCCATTGGGTCGGACGAACGAATTCTTCCTTGCGCGCCGCCCAGCGCATGCGCTTGGGAATCGGCAGGTCATTGAGGGAGTCTTCGACAATGGTCGGCAACAGGCTGGCGGTCGGCTTGCCCTTGATGCTCTGGCTGTAGCGCAGCTTCGGGCCGCTCTGGTCTATTTCGCTCAGGTCCACGCCGCACTTCTTGGCGAAGCCCAGCGCGGCTTGGGTCGGATTGCCATCGGCATCGAATGCGGCCTGGCGTGGCGGGCCGTCGAGGTTGATGCTGCGGTCCGGCTGCTGGGTTTCCAGCGCGGTGATCAGCACGGCCAGGCGGCGCGGCGCAGCATAGACGTGTTTGGTTTCGAAGTTCAGGCCAGCGCCTTGCAGGCCTTTTTCAATACCGGCCAGGAACGCATCGGCCAAGGTGTTCAGGGCTTTGGGTGGCAGTTCTTCGGTGCCCAGTTCAACCAGAAAATCTTGAGCACTCATTGTGCAGCCTCCAGCTTAGCCAACACTTCATCACGCAGGTCCGGGGTCGCCATCGGGAAGCCCAGCTTGGCACGGGCCAGCAGGTAGGCTTGCGCGACGGAACGCGCCAGGGTGCGTACACGCAGGATGTATTGCTGGCGCGCGGTCACGGAAATCGCCCGGCGCGCGTCCAGCAGGTTGAAGGTATGGGATGCCTTCAAGACCATTTCATAACTCGGCAACGGCAGCGGCTGGTCCAGCTCGATCAGGCGCTTGGCTTCGCTTTCATAGAAGTCGAACAGTTCGAACAGCTTCTCGACGTTGGCGTGTTCAAAGTTATAGGTCGATTGCTCCACTTCGTTCTGGTGGAACACATCGCCATAGGTCACTTTGCCGAACGGGCCGTCGGCCCACACCAGGTCATAGACCGAATCCACACCTTGCAGGTACATGGCCAGGCGTTCCAGGCCGTAGGTGATTTCGCCGGTCACCGGGTAGCACTCGATGCCGCCCGCTTGTTGGAAGTAGGTGAATTGGGTCACTTCCATGCCGTTGAGCCAGACTTCCCAGCCCAGGCCCCAGGCGCCCAGCGTTGGCGACTCCCAGTTGTCTTCGACGAAACGAATGTCGTGCACCAGCGGGTCAAGGCCGACGTGCTTGAGGGAGCCCAGGTACAGCTCCTGGAAGTTTTCCGGGTTCGGCTTCAGCACGACCTGGAACTGGTAGTAGTGCTGCAGGCGGTTCGGGTTTTCGCCATAGCGGCCGTCAGTCGGCCGGCGGCTGGGCTGCACATAAGCGGCGTTCCAGGTTTCCGGGCCGATGGCACGCAGGAACGTGGCAGTGTGGAAAGTGCCGGCGCCTACTTCCATATCGTAGGGCTGAAGTACCACGCAACCTTGCTCGGCCCAGTATTGCTGGAGGGCGAGGATCAAGTCTTGGAAGGTACGCACGGCTGGCGTAGGCTGGCTCACGAAATTCACCTGTTTCTTGGGCTGCGATTTAAAGAGCGGGAGTATACCCGATTCGTTCGTGCGCACGCCCCCTGGAGCCTTATGCCACGCTGCTTTTGGTGTTCTGACGATCCTTTGTACATGGCTTATCACGATCAGGAGTGGGGCACGCCGCTGCGCAATGCGCAGGGTTTGTTCGAGTTGCTTTTGCTCGAAGGGTTCCAGGCCGGATTGTCCTGGATCACCATTTTGCGCAAACGCGAGCGCTACCGGGAAGTGCTGTACGGCTTCGATGTGCAGCGAGTGGCGCAAATGAGCGACGCCGAAATCGATGAACTGATGCTCGACCCGGGCATCATCCGCAACCGTCTCAAGCTCAAGGCCGCCCGCCGCAATGCCCAGGCCTGGCTGGCCCTGGAAGACCCGGTGGCGTTCCTCTGGTCGTTCGTGGGCGGCAAGCCCATCATCAACCATTTCAAGGACCGCACCGAAGTGCCGGCCATCACGCCCGAGGCGCTGGCGATGAGTAAAGGCCTGAAGAAAGCCGGGTTCACCTTCGTCGGCCCGACCATTTGTTATGCGTTGATGCAGGCCTCGGGCATGGTCATGGACCACACCCAGGACTGCGACCGCTACGCCGAGCTGGCAAACGGTGGTTAGAATAGCCGGCTCGCGACACGCCCATGAATTCAGGAGTGACCTGTGGATAAGTTGAAAGGCGCCTTGCTGGTCGGCGCTCTGCGGTTGTTTGCGCTGCTGCCCTGGCGGGCGGTGCAGGCGGTGGGCTCGGCCATTGGCTGGCTCATGTGGAAATTTCCCAACCGTTCCCGCGACGTGGTGCGGATCAACCTCGCCAAGTGTTTTCCAGAGATGGACCCGGCCGAGCGCGAGCGCCTGGTGGGCCAGAGCCTCAAGGACATCGGCAAGTCCCTGACCGAAAGCGCCTGTGCCTGGATCTGGCCGGCCCAGCGCTCCATCGAACTGGTGCGCGAAGTCGAAGGCCTGGAGATACTGAAAGAAGCCCTGGCCTCCGGCAAAGGCGTAGTGGGCATCACCAGCCACCTGGGCAACTGGGAAGTGCTCAACCACTTCTATTGCAGTCAGTGCAAACCGATCATTTTCTACCGTCCCCCCAAGCTCAAGGCGGTGGATGAACTGCTGCAAAAGCAACGCGTGCAGTTGGGCAACAAAGTCGCGGCGTCGACCAAGGAAGGCATCCTCAGTGTCATCAAGGAAGTGCGCAAAGGCGGCCAGGTCGGCATCCCTGCCGACCCGGAACCGTCCGAATCCGCTGGGATCTTCGTCCCCTTCTTCGCCACGCAGGCCCTGACCAGCAAATTCGTGCCGAACATGCTCGCCGGCGGTAAAGCGGTCGGCGTCTTCCTCCACGCACTGCGCCTGCCGGACGGTTCGGGCTACAAAGTCATTCTCGAAGCCGCCCCGGACGAGATGTACAGCACCGACACCGAAACCGCCTGCGCCGCCATGAGCAAAGTTGTGGAGCGCTACGTACGCGCCTACCCGAGCCAGTACATGTGGAGCATGAAACGCTTCAAGAAACGCCCGCCGGGCGAGGCGCGGTGGTACTGAAGACCCGTTCCCACATGCTTTCGGGCACGCCCCGAACCCTGTGGGAGCTTGCTCGCGAAGAAGCCGACACATTCACCAACGATGCTCACCCATATATCGCCATCGCAAACGAACTCCAACTTACCGACGTCACTCTCAACCATTACGTGCGGGCAGGCGCAATCATCAAACGTCCTATGATGAATGCCTGTGGAGTTGGCGGTGCCGGCGTATCGCCCAGCCAAACCTAGCGCATTGTCCCTTTGGTCAATTAATCAGGAGTCCCACTCATGAAAATCGACTTCACCGGCCGTCACGTGTTGGTCACCGGGTCTACCAGCGGTATCGGTTTTGCAACAGCCAAAGGCTTCCTGGAAGCTGGCGCCCAGGTAGTCATCAACGGGCGCAGTGAGAGCGGCGTGGAGGACGCGTTGCAGCGCCTGGGCAATCTCGCTTCCAGGGCGACGGGCTTTGTTGGCGATCTCAGCAACGAGTCGGGCTGCAAGGCATTGATCGCCAAGCATCCAAGCTTCGATATCGTCATTAACAACCTGGGCATTTTCAAGCAGGAAGACTTTTTCGAGACGCCGGACAGCGAATGGCAGCGGTTCTTCGAAACCAACGTGATGTCTGGCGTGCGGGTTTCCAGGGCCTACGCGCAGGGCATGGTCGAGCGTGGTTGGGGGCGGATCGTGTTTGTCTCATCGGAGTCGGGCGTGAACATTCCCGCCGACATGATCCACTACGGCTTCACCAAGACCGCCCAGCTTTCAATTGCTCGCGGCCTGGCCAAACGCCTCGCCGGCACGGGCGTAACGGTGAACTCGGTATTGCCTGGGCCGACACTTTCCGAAGGCGTTGCCAAGATGCTCCAGGCGGACGTCGAGCGCAGCGGGGAAAGCCTGGAAAAGGTCGCGGCAGATTTCGTCAACGAGCACCGCAGTACCTCGATCATCCAGCGCGCGGCACGGGTAGATGAAGTCGCCAACATGATCATCTACGTCAGCTCGGAACAGGCCTCGGCCACCACCGGAGCGGCGCTGCGAGTTGATGGTGGCGTGGTGGATAGCATCGTCTAGCTGCGTTATCAAAAGCATGAACATAGTGCCCTCGCCACGGGATCGCTATGACGCCATGCAACAAAACGCCGCTTCCTCATCCGAGAGAAGCGGCGTTTTTTCTTTTCGAAGCAACATTGGTTGATTTGACCAACTATCGAAGCGTTGAAGGGATTGTTCAGCCCACCCCTGTTTTGCAACCAATCCGAGCCCCTTCAGCTAACCGTTCTCGCCCAGGCGATCCGAGCCAACTTCGGCTACCCGTAACTCGATAAGACGATCGGAACCACCTTCGGCTACGCGTTTTTCGATCAGCCGGTCCGAACCACCTTCGGCTACACGTTTTTCGATCAGGCGATCCGAGCCACCTTCGGCTATTCGTTTCTCGATAAGACGATCGGAACCACCTTCGGCTACGCGTTTCTCGATCAGGCGATCCGAGCCACCTTCGGCTATTCGTTTCTCGATCAGGCGATCCGAACCGCCCTCAGCGAATGTAGGTTGGACAAAAGAAGCCGCGAACGCATTGCCGAGCGACAGTACCAGAAGCGAGCCAACGAGCGTTTTGCTGAAAGTTTTCATGTCGTGATCCTTGTATTCGAAGTTAAGTGAGTTAGACGGTGACGTGCAAACGGACGTCGACGTTGCCGCGGGTTGCGTTGGAGTACGGGCAAACCTGGTGAGCCGCGTCGACCAGCGCTTGAGCATCGGCTTGCTCCAGACCAGGCAGGTCGATGTGCAGATCGATGTCCAGGCCGAAACCGCCAGGGATCTGGCCGATGCCGACGTGTGCCGTGATCGAGGCGTCAGCAGGAATGCTGCGTTTGCTCTGGCTGGCGACAAACTTCAATGCGCCGATGAAGCAGGCCGAGTAGCCGGCGGCGAACAACTGCTCAGGGTTGGTGGCTTCACCACCGGCGCCGCCCAGGGCTTTTGGAGTGGCCAGCTTCACGTCGAGAATCTTGTCGCTGGAAACAGCACGGCCATCACGGCCACCGGTGGAGGTTGCGACTGCGGTATAGAGAACGTTCATGGTGTTTCCTCGCTTGCTGAAGGTGTGATTAAGTTTTGTTGGTTTGCGCTAAATGTTTGTGCGCTAACCAGTTGAGATAAAGTTAACGGATGAATAGTTTGCGCGCAAGATAAATTTCTAAAAAAATATTGATTTTTGATTAACTGTTTGATCTATAAGAGATTAATTTTCAGGCAAAGCAGTGTCGCCAGCTCGCGTGGGTCGCGTAGGTGAACCAAGAGGAAGGAGGTGCTAGCGGCATCAGCAGGTCCAGTGCAATTGCAGACCTTCGAATAGAGGAAGTTCAAATCAGAAGGATGGGCTTCTCGATCGTTCCCACGCTCCTGCGTGGGAATGCCGCCAGGGACGCTCCGCGTTCCGCTTCTGGGATGTGACGCAGAGCGTCACGGGATGCATGCCCACGCAGAGCGAGGGAACGATCAACGATCAAATGCCCGTGTTAAGTCGCCCGTGGTTATTTAGCGAGGTGCGGGGCTGTCATCTGAGCAAATTGCTTTCAGAGCGAGGAAGGTGGTTGGAGTGGAACCAATCTGAGTCGGAGTGCTGATGAGTGTGCGAGTGTCCGCATTACCTTCGAGGCGGTACGGCTTTCCGTTACACACCTTTTTGGCTTTCTGATTTATATCTTCCAACATGCCTTCCCTTGAATTGAAGACACTCCCGCTGTTGGTAAGCATATATTCGCCTGGACCCACCTTATCAACGGAGGTGAAGGTGCATCCTGCGAGAGAGGAAAATATAAATCCGATAAATGCTTTTTTTTTCAACTGATCGTTCTCCAGTGCGAGTTTATACCGCCGAAACGGCCTTCTTCTAAGCAACAGCCACTCGATTACGCCCCAACGCCTTCGCGCGATACAGCGCCTTGTCAGCATTGTTCATCAAACCGTGAAGATCCTTATGCCCCGACTCCATCGAAGCCACCCCAAGGCTGGCGGTAATTCGATGGATGGGCTCGATCATCAATCCGGCAATGCTTTGGATGAGCTCTTCTGCAATCTGGGTAGCGACTTCGATGGAGGTGTCCGGAAGCAGGATGGCGAACTCTTCCCCACCTAGCCGGCCGTGAATGTCCGTCGCCCGAAAGGACGAGCTGATCACCACCCCCATTTGGCGCAACACCTGATCGCCGACCTGATGACCGTAGGTGTCGTTGATGTGCTTGAAGTGATCCATGTCCAACATGACCGCACACAACCCCAGCCGGTTGGTCTTACATTCGTCATAAAGCTGCTGGGCATGTTCGAAAAAAGCCCGTCGACTCTTGAGGCCGGTCAGTTCATCGGTTTGTGCGGCGCGGGTTGAAATGCTGTTCGCCTGCTCCATTTCTCGAGTCAGTCGAAAAGCGGTTTCCAGTGCCTGGGACATTTTGTGTGTGGCGCGGGCCGCAAAGGCCGCGAACACCAGAATAGAAAGTGCCATGCCGACTTGAATCGCAGACGGCTGAAACAGCAGCCAGGCGGTGCAGGGAAGCAGCACCAGGCCGATGGAAACCAGCGTCATGTCGCGGTAGGCCGAATAGCAGGACACGGCGCTGACGGACATCCCCACCGTAAAGAGCATGACCAACGCTTGCGATAACAAATCATCCGCCGGCATGACAACGAACGCGCCGCCGCCCCAGATGCTGGCGGATAGCACCAGCGAGACCCAGTACCTGCGCTCCCAGCGTTGAGGCGTACGCTCGTGTTCGTCGCTGCGCAAATACGCAACGAACATCGCGATACGCAACAGCGTCGATCCCGTGAGGATGGCCAACCACCAAACCAACAAGCTGTGCTCAAAACGATCCCAACACAGCCAACTCAGCATGATGGCCGCGAGGTAACTGCCAAACACCGCGGAAACAGATTGGCGAAACAGTTGCTGCAACCGATCGGTTCGTACCTGCTCGGCTATAAAGGAATCCTGACCATTACGAGATCCTGGGCCATCCATGTGATCCACCTGATCGTGATGCAACAAGAAAAAGCGATTGTGGCACCCTGCCACTAACGCAAACAACCGAATTACGCCCACGGTCCGATATCTCGGTTTAGCCGAACCCCATGGCGAAGGAGTTTGCTCCCGCTGGGCAGCGTAGCAGCCCCAACCATTCCTACCGACAAACCAAGATCAGCCCGAATCGAATCGGATGTTGAATAGCACTGAACCGCCATAGCGGGTGAACCCACCAAAGAAAAACCCGACGCTTTACGTCGGGTTCTTCGTGGGGTACGGCTTTTCGCGTGCCTATCGCTTCTTCAAGAGTCAGCCCGACGTGCTCATTGTTTACGGGTTACTCGACTTGCGACAGCTTAGCGTCGTCGCAACCGGCAGCACGGCACTCGCGCTCGATAGCTTTGAGTATGACGATACGCGCTTCGGTCTTCTCATTGGCACAGTCCAGGTAAAGCAGGCCATCGTTGGAACAGGCGTTGTCGCGAATCTTGATCCACTGGATTTGAGCGGTTTTCACTTTTTTCTTTTGATCCGGGTTCAGGGCACTCATCGTCTTCTTGTATTGATCGTTGATGTCCTGATCCGACTGAACCATTTTCAGCGACGCGCAATAGGTCCTGTCATAGGCGTTTCTAGGGTTATCGCAACTCATGGAAGATGCCGATGCTGATGCCATAGCCAACAATGCCCCAACCAACAAAGACTTGATCACTCATTTCTCTCCCTGAATGCCTCTATTGATTAGAGGTCGCGGCGGGAATCTATCATGAGGGCTGTAGAACAATGAAGCAGATCCTTGGGTTGCGCAGCATACCCAAGCCGGTCAAATATTCGTGGCGAGGGAGCTTGCTCCCGCTGGGCTGCAAAGCAGCCCCACCCTCCCCGAAAAAATCCTACAGACAAAACCGTATCACCCACTTCGAGCCCCAACCGTAAACCCGTCTAGCTCCAATTTACGGGCCAAAACCGAGCCTTGTTTATCCACCCGCCACTTCCCGTCCGTCAGGCTACCCAACCTTGCGCCTTTACCTACAACTACGCCAGAATCCGCCGGCTTGTGCACCTTGCCCCCGGGCTCTATCGTTTCCCTGCCACTGCCTATCAGTGGTCGGGTTTAGTAGCCCGAGGTATTTAGTAAGGTGCAAAGCTCTATCAGTCAGGTATTTCCATGCCTGTATTTGATGGCGGTTGTGCGCAGGGCGCCCTCGGGCGCGCCGGCTTGCTAAGTCCCCGGTCTACTAACCTGCGTACAGCTGCCACCCCTTGTTTAGTAGCTAGAGGGTTGCGGCTTCACCTACAGGACTTAGTACATGTTCAAACCTACACCGAATCCGCCAGAGGCGGACCCAGCTTCCCCGCGAACCAAATCCAAAGCCAAAAAGCACGACGAAGCCACCAATCGCGCCTTGGATTACTACCTGCTACCAAAACCGGAAAAGTCCGAAGATACGTCCCAACCGGGCCAGCTCTTCACCGTCGCAAAAAATGCCGACAACGAATCCCTCCTCGCCAACCTCAGCGAAACCCTGGCGGCAGCCGACGCGATGGTCAGCAACCTGGCCTTCGATCTGGAAGGTCCTCGCCGTCACATCCTCCTAGGCATCCAGCAGTTGATTGAACTGAGTTCATTGCTAGCGAATCGGGTGCTGGATAACGTCGATCCGCGATAGCAGGTAAACAGCCGCCACAGAAAACCCGACGCCATGCGTCGGGTTTGCTTTTGGTTGAGGCACGCACTCTCGTTCCGAACTACAGGCTAAAGACGAACTCTGTTTATTCGCCCCCCACCAACCCTTCCACCAAGCTACTCATCCTAGCGCCTTTGCCTACAACTACGCCGGAACCCGCCGGCTTGTGCGCCTTGCCTGTGGTTTCTATTATTTGCCCGCACTTAATGGTGACTTGAATGTTGGATCGTTGCCTTCTGTAAACCTTTAAGGATCATGCTTTAGCCGCAGCACAAGCTTTCGGTCATCTTGTCGACCAGAGGCTTGATATTGATCAGCTCAAGGACGTTATGCTTGATTACAATCAACGTGTCGGAAGAGCTTTCCATGCCCTGCATGAAGCGCTGCTGTAATTTAAGGAGAGCAGCAAGCGGTTGCATTGGTTAAGCGTTCCCTCTCAGCGTGGCTTCTGGTGATATTGCGTAGGCAAAAAAATGCTATTAATCAATATTGATATCTCTTGAATGCTTTCCGAATATAATTCGGCCGAACTATCCAAAGATCGACTGTACATGCTCAGGTTTTTTAATTAGGTAATAATGCCCGATAATGAAGTTGATAGTGGATGATTTTTATGCAAATTGAATACGCCATGGTTGCGTTGGGTTTTTTTGCTTTTTGCGGGGGGATGATCGATGCTGCCGTGGGGGGAGGTGGGCTGGTTCAAGTACCCGCCCTCCTTCACGCATTGCCTCAGCACTCGCTGAGCACAGTTTTTGGAACTAATAAGCTGGCTGTACTTGCAGGAAATCTTTCTTCTATATTTAGTTACGTTAAAAGAATAAAAATTGTTTGGAGGCTGATGCTTCCGACTATGCTCTCGGCTTTTGTATTTTCGTTTGTGGGCGCTTTTTCCGTCTCGCTCGTTCCGAAGGCGATAATGGAATATTTTGTCTTTTTTGTATTGGTGGTAATGGCTGTTTATACATTCGCAAAAAAGGATCTAGGGCTTGTTCACTCGAACGCTCAATGCGGACCCAGAGAAGTGCTACTTGGGGTTTTTTTTGGTGGTGTAATTGGATTTTATGATGGGGTCTTTGGTCCCGGCAGTGGTAGTTTTTTGTTATTTATTTTCGTTAAGTATTTTGGCTACGATTTTCTTAATGCATCCGCTTCAGCAAAACTGGTTAACTTGGGAACGTTTAGCGCGGCGCTGCTATTTTTTATACCGTCAGGTCATGTGCTGTGGATAATTGGCGGGCTGGTCGCGGTGTGTAATATGGCGGGTGCCCTGACAGGCACATTTTTGGCTTTGCGTTATGGGAGTGGATTAATTCGTATATTGTTTCTTTTTTTATTGGTGTTCCTAATTGGCCGGATGGGGTTGTCCATATTGCTATGACAGGTCGCGCGTAACGCCATCAGATTTAAAAAAACGGGACCTTGCTTCCGCACAGCCCCGTTTCTTCACACCCAATCAGCTCAAAACGCCGGCAAAACCGCCCCTTTGTACTTCTCAAGAATGAAAGCCTTCACCTCCGGCGTATGCAACGCCGCCACCAGCTTCTTCATCGCCTCACTGTCCTTGTCGTCCGGACGGGCTACCAAGATGTTCACATAAGGCGAGTCGCTCCCTTCAATCACCAGCGCATCCTTGGAAGGATCAAGCTTCGCTTCCAACGCATAGTTGGTATTGATCAACGCCAAATCTACCTGAGTCAGCACCCGCGGAATGGTCGCCGCTTCCAGCTCACGGAATTTCAGATCCTTCGGGTTCTCAACAATATCTTTAGTGGTCGACAGGATGTTGTTCGAATCCTTCAACTTGATGACCCCGGCCTTCGCCAGCAACAACAGCGCACGGCCGCCGTTGGTGGCGTCATTCGGGATCACCACGTTAGCGCCGCCCGGCAATTCGGTAAGTGCCTTGTACTTACTGGAGTACGCGCCCAGTGGCTCCAAGTGCACGCCGGCAACGCTGACCAGGTGGGTGCCCTTGGCTTTATTGAACTCATCCAGATACGGCTGGTGCTGGAAGAAGTTGGCGTCCAGGCGCTTTTCAGCGACTTGTACGTTGGGCTGGATGTAGTCGGTGAAGACTTTGACCTTGAGGTCCACGCCTTCCTTCGCCAACGCCGGCTTCACGAATTCGAGGATTTCCGCGTGGGGGACCGGCGTGGCCGCGACGGTCAGGGTGTCGGCGTGGGCGGAAAACGCTGCGGCGGCAGCGAAGGCAACCAGTAACTTCTTCATTCAGCTAACTCCTTTTGAGGCGCCTGCTCTCGGCGCCTGCCAGCGAATGGCCGGCTCATGTTTATTGGCGCGAGGCCTTATTTTCTAGAGAAATGCACAACCAACTTGTCGCCCACGGTTTGCAGGACTTGCACCAGCACCAGCAGCAACACCACCGTGACCACCATCACATCGGTCTGGAAACGCTGGTAGCCGAAGCGGATCGCCAGGTCGCCCAAGCCACCGGCGCCGACCACACCGGCCATGGCCGTGTAGGAGACTAGCGTAATCGCAGTCACCGTGATCGCTGCAAAAATGCCTGGACGGGCTTCCGGCAGCAAGGCGTTGACGATGATCTGCCGCGTCGTTGCGCCCATGGCCTGGGTCGCTTCGATGATGCCGCGATCGACTTCCCGCAGCGCGGTTTCCACCAGGCGGGCGAAAAACGGTGTCGCGCCGACCACCAGCGGTGGAATCGCGCCGGCGACGCCCAGGGAGGTGCCGGTGATCAATACCGTGAACGGGATCATCACGATCAACAAGATGATGAATGGCAGCGAGCGCAGGATGTTCACGATCAGCGACAGCAGCGCGTAAACGCCGCGAGCTTCCAGTAACTGGCGCGGGCTGCAGAGGAACAGCAGCACGCCCAGGGGCAAGCCGAGCAGCACGGTGAACAGCAGCGAACCGAACAGCATCAGGAAGGTGTCGCCGGTCGCCAGCCAGATTTCCAGCCAGTCGATGTTGGAGAAAAACGAATTCAACAGTTCCATCAGCGCAGCACCTCCATGTGGACATCAGCCGCGGTGAAGCGGGCGAACGCCGCCTCCATGTCGCCGCCGGTGATGGCGAGGGTCAGTTGCCCGTAGGGGGTGTCTTTGATGCGGTCGATGCGACCGGCCAGGATGCTGTAGTCCACACCGGTTTCCCGGGCTACGGTTCCGAGCAACGGTGCGTAGGTCGCATCGCCTTGGAACGTCAGACGCACGATGCGCCCCGGCACGTGTGCGAAATCGTCGCGCTGTTCGCTTTCGTCGATCTGCTCGTCCTCCTGGACGAAACGCTTGGTGGTCGGGTGCTTCGGGTGCAGGAACACCTCGGCCACCGTTCCTTGCTCGACGATCACGCCGGCATCCATCACCGCCACTTGATCGCAGACGCGGCGGATCACGTCCATTTCATGGGTGATCAGCACGATGGTCAGCTTCAGCTCGCGGTTGATTTCCGCCAGCAGTTGCAGCACCGAGGCGGTGGTCTGCGGGTCGAGGGCGCTGGTGGCCTCGTCGCACAACAGTATTTTTGGCTTGGTCGCCAGGGCGCGGGCGATGCCGACGCGCTGCTTCTGGCCGCCAGACAGCTGCGCCGGGTATTTGCGGGCGTGGTCGGACAGCCCTACCCGCGCCAGCAGCTCGGCGACACGGCGGTCGATGTCGCTGCGGGACAACTCACCGGCCAGCGTCAGCGGCAGCGCGACGTTGTCGGCCACGGTCTTGGACGCCAGCAGGTTGAAGTGCTGGAAGATCATCCCGACTTGCTGGCGGAAACGGCGCAGGCCGCTGGCGTCCAGGGCGGTGACTTCTTCTCCGTCGACGATGATCTTGCCGCCCGTGGAATCTTCCAGGCGATTGATCAGGCGCAGCAGGGTACTTTTTCCTGCACCGGAATGGCCGATCAGGCCGAAGACCTGGCCATTCTCAATCGTCAGATTGGTCGGGTGCAGGGCGGGGATATCCTTACCGGATACCCGGTAGGTTTTATGGACGTTTTGAAACTCGATCACGTAGCGAACCTTGTGGGGCGCGTTGGAAAAGGATCAGCGGTTAGCCGGGCGCGCATTTTAGCCTGTCCGTATAGAGGTTCTTAGCATTTATTTGAGATGGGACCAGCGAATTGGCAATAAGGCGATCAAAGGACATAAAAAAGGAACACAGCGAAACGGCATCGGTCACTCATTAAGCAACTCCAAACATGCCCAGGTACCGTGCCTGGCGCATCGAACTCACGGGTCCTGGCCACGGCGGGGATCGCAACGAGGAGTCATGCCTGATGAGCACTAACAAACCTGCCGCCCCCAGCCAGCTGGCCGGGACCGACACACTGGATCGCAGCAATACCAACGCCAAGCTCGAGAGTCTTGAACAGTTTCGCTCCGACGCCACCGAACAGGCCTTGCGTACCAACCAAGGCGTGAAAATCGCCGACAACCAGAACACTCTCCGCGCCGGGCCGCGTGGGCCGTCCCTGCTTGAAGACTTCATCATGCGTGAAAAAATCACGCATTTTGACCACGAACGCATCCCCGAGCGCATCGTTCACGCCCGCGGTACCGGCGCCCATGGTTATTTTCAGACCTATGAAGCGCATTCAGCACTGACCAAGGCCGGTTTCCTACAGGACCCGAGCAAGAAAACCCCGGTGTTCGTGCGCTTTTCCACCGTGCAAGGTCCACGCGGTTCCGGCGACACCGTGCGGGACGTGCGTGGCTTTGCTGTGAAGTTTTTCACCGACGAGGGCAACTTCGATTTGGTGGGCAACAACATGCCGGTATTTTTCATACAGGATGCGGTGAAGTTTCCAGACTTCGTCCACGCGGTGAAACCCGAGCCCCATAACGAAATTCCTACTGGCGGTTCGGCCCATGACACGTTCTGGGATTTTGTATCGCTGGTGCCGGAGTCCGCTCATATGGTGATTTGGGCGATGTCCGACAGGGCAATTCCAAAGAGCCTACGGACCATGCAGGGCTTTGGCGTCCACACCTTCCGCATGATTAACGCTGAAGGTCGCAGCAGCTTCGTCAAGTTCCACTGGCGCCCCAAAGCCGGCACGTGTTCATTGGTATGGGACGAAGCGCAAAAACTTGCCGGTAAGGACACCGACTACCACCGCCGCGATCTGTGGGAATCGATTGAGACGGGGGATTACCCGGAATGGGAGTTCGGCGTGCAAATCGTCGCCGAGGAAGACGAGCACAAGTTCGACTTCGACCTGCTCGACCCGACCAAGATTATCCCTGAGGAGCTCGTTCCCATCACCCCGTTGGGCAAGATGGTGCTGAACCGCAATCCGGACAATTTTTTCGCTGAAGTCGAGCAGGTAGCGTTCTGCCCCGGGCATATCGTGCCGGGCATCGACTTTTCCAACGACCCATTGCTGCAAGGCCGGCTGTTTTCCTACACCGATACGCAGATCAGCCGACTCGGTGGGCCGAATTTTCATGAGCTGCCGATCAACCGTGCAATCACCCCGGTGCACAACGGCCAGCGGGATGCCATGCACCGCACCACCATCGACAAGGGGCGCGCTTCCTACGAGCCGAATTCCATTGACGGCGGCTGGCCGAAGGAAACCCCGCCCGGCCCGCAGGATGGCGGTTTCGAAAGTTATCCGGAGCGCATCGACGCCCACAAGATCCGCCAACGCAGTGATTCGTTCGGCGATCATTTCTCCCAGGCACGGCTGTTCTACAAAAGCATGAGCGCTCACGAGCAAGAGCACATCATCGCGGCCTACAGCTTCGAGCTGGGCAAGGTGGAGCGGGAGTTCATCCGGGCGCGGCAGGTCAATGAAATCCTCGCCAACATCGACTTGGAACTGGCCGGGCGAGTGGCGAAAAACCTCGGCTTGCCGGCACCGACCGCCGGTACTGTCGATGTTCCGACGCCTTCGCTGGAGCAATCCCCCGCCTTAAGCCAGGCGAACCTGCTGTCCGGCGACATCAAGACGCGCAAAGTGGCGGTGTTGGTGGCTAACGGTGTCGATGGGGCGATCATCGATGCGCTCAAGCAGGCCCTGGAGGCTGAGGGCGCCCACGCCAAAGTGCTGGGGCCAACTTCGGCGCCGGTCACCACCGCCGATGGGCAGACGTTGGCGGTAGATGCGTCCATGGAAGGGCTGCCGTCGATTGCCTTCGACGCGGTGTTCGTGCCCGGTGGCGCGGAGTCGATCAAGGCCTTGAGTCGCGACGGCGTGGCGTTGCACTACGTGCTGGAGGCCTACAAGCATCTGAAAGCCATTGGGCTTCATGGTGAGGCCCGGCAGTTGTTGGTGGAGTTGAAGCTGGAGGTGGATGCGGGGTTGATCGAAGATGCGGATGCGAGCGGTTTTTCGCGGTTTTTTGCGGCGATTGCTCAGCATCGGGTTTGGGCGCGGGAGCCGAAGGCGAAGGCGGTTCCAGCCTAAACAGATTTGCTGTCTGGTAGGGCGCTATCGCGAGCGAGCTCGCTCGCGATGCTTTTACTGCTTGCGCGGCGTTAGAACAACCTGCGTCGGCACACTGCGCAAAATTTGCTTCTGGAGTTTCAACTCAAACCCCGGATCAAGTTTCTTGACCCGCTTGGTCAGCAAGGTGGCCAGCCAAGGGTAATCGTCGGTACGCGGCGCCTGGATGCTGACATCACATTGATAATTCACTACATCTTCGGCGATGGCGTCCAGTTGATGACGCATCTTCCGGATATCGCCGATGTTCAACGCAACCGTGGTGCTTTGCGCACTCGGATCGATCACCTTGGCGACCGGTTTTGCTTCGGCGGCCTGGAGCGCGGCTTCGGCTTTTTCCAGTTCGGCCTTGCGGGCTTCGGCAATTGCGCTGTTGACTTCGCCGGTTAGGGCTGGTGCTTTTGGCATCAGCGCGCGTGCCCGGCTCAGCGCCGTGGCGGCGGCATTCACGTCGCCTTTTTGCAGGTCGATCTGGCTGCGACGCAAATACGCCTCGGCCAATTGGCGCTGATAGGGTTCCAGCGAGGGATCTTCGGGCGATTGAGCCTGCAACGCGGTCAGTTGATTTTCGGCGGTGGCCAGTTCATTGGCAGCCAGGCTTTGTTCAAGCTGCGCGATGGCCGGGCCCCGTGTATCGGGAGCCTGGGTGACCGGCGGCGTGCTCTGACAGGCGCCCAGCAGTAGGGAAAACGCGACAAGGAGCAGATAACGGGAGGCGAACGGGTTCATTCCTGCGACTCTCTATTTGCGCAAAAAGCGAGCAAGTCTACACCCCTCGACGGGGCAGGACAAAACTCAGCAGAAACAACGCCGCGGCGCTGACCACGATCGACGGGCCGGCCGGGGTGTCCTTGAACCACGAAAGCGCCAGCCCGCCACACACCGCGAGCATGCCCAGCAGGCTCGCGCCCAATGCCATCTGTTCGGGAGAACGGGCGTGACGCTGCGCCGCAGCGGCCGGGATGATCAGCAACGAAGTGATCAGCAACACACCGACGATCTTCATCGCCACGGCGATCACCACCGCGATCAACAACATCAGCGCCAGCCGCAAGCCCACCACGGGCAAGCCTTCGACCCGTGCCAACTCTTCATGGACGGTGACCGCCAGCAACGGACGCCACAGCGCGACCAGTAACAGCAGCACTGCTGCGCTGCCGCCGAGGATCCATGAAAGATCCGTCGGGCTGATCGCCAAGAGGTCGCCGAACAGATAGGCCATCAAGTCGATCCGCACGTCACGCATGAAGCTGAGCACCACCAGCCCGAGGGACAGCGTGCTCGGTGCCAGGATGCCCAGCAGTGTGTCGGACGCCAGCGGCTGTCGCTGTTGCAGGGTGACCAGCACCACCGCCAGCAACAGGCAGCCAACGGTTACGGCGATAGCCGGGCTCACATCCAGCAGAAACCCCAGCGCTACGCCGAGCAGCGCTGCGTGGGACAAGGTGTCACCAAAATAGGCCATGCGTCGCCAGACCACGAACGAGCCCAGGGGACCCGCCACCAGTGCGAGGGCCAGGCCTGCGAGCAGGGCGTACAACAGAAAATCAGCCATGCTTGCAGCCATCTCCGTGAACGTGGGTAGGAACAGGTGAGGCACTGACCACCGAGCCATGCAGATCATGGGCGTGGTCATGGTGATGATGATAAATCGCCAGGCTTTGTGCGTTCTTTCCGAAAAGCTCGACAAACGCCGGATCACTGCTGACTTGCTCGGGATGCCCGGAACAGCAGACGTGACGGTTGAGGCAAACCACCTGGTCGGTGGTGCTCATGACTAAGTGAAGGTCGTGGGAGACCATCAGCACGCCGCAGCGGTGGCGGTCGCGCAAACGGGTAATCAAACTGTACAGCTCGGCCTGGCCCGCCACATCGACGCCTTGCACGGGTTCGTCGAGCACCAGCAGTTCGGGCTCGCGCAACAGGGCGCGGGCCAGCAATACGCGCTGCATTTCGCCACCGGAAACGCTTTGCACCGGGCTGTCGATGACCTGCTCGGCACCGACTTCCTTCAAGGCAGCCAAGGCTCGTTCGCGATCCACCCCAGGCACCAGGCGCAAGAAGCGCAGCACCGACAATGGCAAGGTCGCATCGACATGAAGCTTTTGCGGCATGTAGCCGACACGCAACTTGGGCTTGCGCCAGACGCTGCCGCTGTCGGGCTTGAGCAGACCCAGCACGGCCCGCACCAGGGTGGTCTTGCCGGCGCCGTTGGGGCCGATCAACGTCACGATCTGCCCCGGTTCGACGCTCAGGTGAATGTTGTCCAGCACGTTCTGCCCGGCGAACGTCACGGCCACCTGTTCGAGGCGGATCAACGCATTGCTCATCAGGCCCCCTGGCAGCCGGAGCAGAGGCCAACCACTTCGACGGTCTGGGTATCGACCACAAAGCCGACGTCCTTTGCACTGGCGATGATGGCATCGCTGATGGACTTCTGTTCCAGCTCGATGGCGGCGTGGCATTCACGGCAGATCAGGAACTGGCCTTGGTGGGCGTGCTCCGGATGGTTGCAGCCGACGAAGGCGTTCAGCGACGAAATGCGATGCACCAGGCCGTTTTCCAAGAGGAAATCCAGCGCCCGATAGACGGTTGGCGGCGCGGCGCGGCGACCGTCCTGCTCGCTGAGCACCGCAAGAATGTCGTAGGCGCCCAGCGGCTTGTGGCTCTGCCAGACCAATTCCAGCACGCGCCGCCGCAGGGCGGTCAGGCGCAACCCTTGGCGCGCGCAGATGGCGTCGGCCTCGGACAAGGCGCTGTGCACGCAGTGGGAGTGATCATGTGGACGACTGGCAAGGGGCGTAATAGGCATGGGCAGCGACGAGTTTAGTGAGAGACGTTATTATGTTACTCGTTCTTGTCTCTCCGAGTGGTCATCGTGTCCCGAATTTTTTCGCTCTTTGTCGCTTTTGTCGCAAGTTTTCTACTGATTGGCTCGGTTCAGGCCGACGTCAAGGTCCTCACCAGTATCAAGCCGCTGCAACTGATTGCCGCCGCCGTGCAGGACGGCGTGGCCGTTCCGCAAGTACTGCTGCCGCCAGGAGCTTCGCCGCACCACTATGCGTTGCGGCCATCGGATGTACGCAAGGTGCAGTCAGTGGACCTGTTGTACTGGATCGGCCCTGACATGGAAGGTTTCCTACCGCGTGTGTTGAACGGTCGTACGCTGCCTTCCGTTGCAGTGCAGGACCTGCCAGGGCTCAAGTTGCGTCATTTCGCCGACGACAGCGCCTCCCACGAAGATGAGGATCACGGCAGCGATGAGCATGATCACGACCATCGTCCCGGCACGGTGGACGCCCATCTTTGGCTCTCTCCGCTTAATGCGCGGGTGATCGCTGCCAAGATGGCGACTGACCTGAGCGCAGCGGATCCGGCAAACGCGTCCCGCTATCAAAGCAACCTCAAGGGCTTCAATCAGCGCCTCGATGCCATGGATGCGCGTCTCAAGGCACGTCTGGCTGGGGTCGCGGGCAAACCGTATTTTGTCTTCCATGAAGCGTTCGATTATTTCGAAGACAACTACGGCCTCAAGCACGCCGGGGTGTTCGCCGTGGCCGCTGAAGTCCAGCCCGGCGCCCAGCACGTGGCGGCGATGCGTACGCGCTTGCAAGCCGTGGGCAAGACTTGCGTCTTCAGCGAACCGCCCCTGCGCCCGCGCCTGGCCGAAACCCTGGTGGCCGGCCTGCCGGTGAAACTGGCGGAGCTGGATGCGCTTGGGGGTTACACCCCGGCGACGGCGCAGGGGTATGAGCAGTTGTTGGAGAAGTTGGGGAATGATTTGGCCGGATGCCTGGAGTCGTTGTAACCCCACCGCCGAGCGCCAAACCTGTGGCGAGGGGATTTATCCCCTCGCCACAAGAGCAGCCAGCGTCGCACCGGCCTGCTGCTATAGGGCGAACGGCAACACCGTGTGAACCGTCTGCCGCTGCGCCAACCGCTGCTGGAACTCCATCGGATCGTGGATCAACACATCCTGCCCGGCAAACGATTCGGCGGCGATCAACCGCGACAGCCAGAACCGCACGCACGCCACGCGCAGCATGGTGGGCCACAGCTCGGCCTCGGCGGCGGTGAACGGACGTAGCGCCGCATAGGCGCCCAGCAACGCTCGCGCCCGGGGGCCATCGAGCCCACCGTCGTCATCTGAGCACCAATCGTTCAGGGCGATGGCGACGTCATACAGCATCGGCCCGGAGCAGGCGTTGTAAAAGTCGATCAAGCCGGTCAGGTGCGTGCCTTCGAACATCGCATTGTCGCGGAACAGATCGGCATGGATGTTGGCGCGCGGCAGCGCCAGGATGCCGACCTTTTTCAGCGTGATTTCTTCAAGCGCCGCCTCAAGCAGCCGACGAGGCTCGGCATCGAGGTGCGACAACAGCTTGGCGCCCTCCTCCTGCATCCAATCCAGGCCGCGATCAGTCTTGCGCTTGATCATGTTGTCGCGGGTGGCCAGGTGCAGGTGCGCGAGCAATTCGCCGACCTGGGCGCAGTGCTGGGCGTTGGCCTGCTTGATGTGTTTGCCCGCCAGGCGCGGTTGCAGCAGCGCCGGCTTGCCCGCCAGTTCCCGTAGCGCGACGCCGTCGGTGGTGCGCAAGGCGTAAGGCACCGGCAGGTCGGCGTCGTGCAGTACATCCAGCAGCTCGATAAAGAACGGCATCTCCTGCACAGGGCCGCGCTCGACCAGGGTCAGGACAAATTCGCCCCGTTCCAGGCTGATAAAGAAATTGGTGTTTTCGCTGCCAGCGGCAATCCCCTGGAAATCAAGCAGGCGGCCGAGCCCATAAGGGGCGAGAAAGGTTTCCAGCTCGGGCCGAGCCAGGGGCGTGAACACAGACATGGTTAAAACTGCCAGTACGGGCGCTCTTCATCGAGCGCCGGTTGAAGTCGAGAGCGGTATTACCACTCAAAGATTTTCCACGAAGGGATCAGCATATCCGGCTGGTCCGATCGGATGAAGTTTGCATCGGTGCCGTCAGCGCGCACGAGGAAGTAAGGCTTGCCGTTTTTGGGCGTGACCTTGATCGCGTACAAGAAGCCGTTTTGCCGATACTCCTGAATGGTTCTGTCGCCTTCGGTGCGGATGGTGACATCCGGGTCCGCCGAAGGTGCGTCGTCCGCGGCCATGACGGCCAGCGGGGTGAATGCAAACAAGCCAGCCAGTAACAGGCGATTTAGTGTACGCATGATAACCTTGTCCCTTTGTCGTCAACGGTCCCGCTATTCTAGCCCCGGACCCGCCGAAAAGGTTGATCCTGCTCATGAGCCAAGCCCCCCTCGTCCTGGTGGACGGTTCTTCTTATCTGTACCGCGCCTTTCACGCGCTGCCACCGCTGACCACTTCCAAAGGCCTGCCGACCGGCGCGGTCAAGGGCGTGTTGAACATGCTCAAGAGCCTGCGCAAGCAGTATCCGGACAGCCCGTTCGCGGTGGTGTTCGACGCCAAGGGTGGGACGTTTCGCGATGCGCTGTACGCCGAATACAAGGCCAACCGCCCAAGCATGCCCGACGACATGCGCGTGCAGATCGAGCCGCTGCACGCCAGCGTGAAAGCCTTGGGCTTCCCGCTGCTGTGCGTGGACAACGTCGAAGCCGACGACGTGATCGGCACGCTGGCCCGCAGCAGCGCCGCCGCCGACCGCCCAGTGGTGATCTCCACCGGCGACAAGGACATGGCGCAGTTGGTCGATGGCCACATTACCTTGGTCAACACGATGACCGGTAGCGCACTCGACGTGGCTGGCGTGAAGGAGAAGTTTGGCGTCGCTCCGGAGCAGATCATCGACTATCTGGCATTAATGGGCGATTCGTCCGACAACATCCCAGGTGTGCCGGGCATTGGGCCAAAAACCGCTTCCGGCCTTTTGGTGGGTGTCAACGGCGGCCTGAGCGAGTTGTATGCGCAACTGGATATCGTTGCAACGCTGCCGATTCGTGGCGCCAAGACGTTGGCCGCCAAGCTGGAAGAGCACAAGGAAATGGCGCTTCTTTCCTACGAGTTGGCGACCATCAAGACCGACGTTCCCTTGGACATCGGCCTCGACGACTTGCAGATGGGCGCGCCGGATCACGAGAAGCTTGCCGAGTTGTACACGTTGCTGGAATTCAAGAGCTGGTTCGAAGATAACCAGCGTGACGCCAAGCGTGCCGGGCAGGAAATCATTGAAGTTGCCGACGAGCTGCCGGGGGGCGCCGAGGCGAAGTACGAGGTGATTCTCGATCAGCCGAGCTTCGATGCCTGGTTGTCCAAGCTTGAACATGCGCCGCTGTTTTCCCTGGTCACGCAAACCAACGGTGGCGATGCCCAGCATTCGCAGCTCGTTGGCTTGTCGTTCGCCGTGGCCCCGTTCGAGGCGGCTTATATCCCGCTGACCCATTCCTACATGGGCGTGCCGGAGCAGCTGGACCGCGACACGGTGCTCAACGCTCTCAAGCCGCTGCTGGAAAATCCGAACAAGCTCAAGGTCGGCCAGCATGCCAAGTTCGAAACCAACATCCTGGCCAATTGCGCCATTGGCGGTGATCAGGGCAATGGCATTTTCATGCAAGGTATCGCCTTCGACACCATGCTTGAATCCTACGTGCTGGACTCCACCGCGACCCGCCACGACATGGACAGCCTGGCGCTGAAATACCTGGGCCAAAGCAAGACGGATTTCCAGGACATCGCCGGCAAAGGGGTCAAGCAATTGACCTTCGATCAGATCTCCCTGGAACTGGCCGGGCCCTACGCCGCTGAAGACGCCGACGTGACCTTCCGCTTGCACCAGGCCCTACAGGAAAAATTGGCCGCCACGCCGAGCCTGGGCAAAGTCCTCAACGAAATCGAAATGCCGTTGATGCCGGTCTTGGCGCGCATCGAGCGCCAGGGCGCGTTAGTCGATGCCAACCTCCTGGGCGTGCAAAGCGTCGAGTTGGGCGAAAAACTGGTGGCACTGGAGCGTGAGGCGTTTGCCATCGCCGGCGAGGAATTCAACCTGGGCTCGCCGAAGCAATTGGGCGTGATCCTGTACGAAAAGCTTGGTTTGCCGGTGCTCAGCAAAACCGCCAAGGGCCAGGCCTCCACTGCCGAAGCGGTACTTGCCGAACTGGCGGAGCAGGATTACCCGCTGCCCAAGGTGCTGATGCAGTACCGCTCCCTGAGCAAGCTCAAGAGCACCTACACCGATCGCCTCCCCGAGCAGATCAACAGCCGCACCGGCCGCGTCCATACCAATTATCAGCAAGCGGTCGCCGCGACCGGGCGCTTGTCGTCCATCGACCCGAACCTGCAGAACATTCCGATTCGCACCGCTGAAGGCCGGCGCATCCGCCAGGCGTTCGTCGCGCCGAAAGGCTACAAGCTGCTGGCGGCGGACTATTCGCAGATCGAACTGCGGATCATGGCGCACCTCGCCAAGGACGAAGGGTTGCTCCACGCGTTTCGCAACGACCTTGACGTACACCGAGCCACCGCTGCCGAAGTGTTTGGCGTCGAACTGGAAGCCGTCACCCATGATCAGCGTCGCAGTGCCAAGGCGATCAACTTCGGTTTGATCTATGGCATGAGCGCCTTCGGCCTGGCCAAGCAGATCGGTGTCGATCGCAAGCAGTCCCAGGCTTACATCGACCGCTACTTCACCCGCTACCCTGGCGTGCTGGAATACATGGAGCGCACCCGTGCCCAGGCAGCCGAGCAAGGCTTCGTCGAAACCATCTTCGGCCGTCGGCTGTACTTGCCGGACATCAATGCGAAGAACCCGGCGCTGCGCAAAGGCGCTGAGCGCACGGCGATCAACGCACCGATGCAAGGCACCGCCGCCGACATCATCAAGAAAGCCATGGTGGCTGTGGATGGCTGGCTGACGGCGTCAGGTCTGGATGCGAAAGTCATCCTGCAGGTACACGACGAATTGGTGCTGGAAGTGCGCGAAGACCTGGTCGATCAGGTGCGCGAAGAGGTTCGCCTGCACATGAGCGCCGCCGCCACCCTGGACGTGCCGCTGCTGGTGGAAGTGGGCGTGGGCAATAACTGGGACGAGGCGCACTGACGCTAAGTCTAGAGGGGCTCTCGTGGCGAGGGAGCAAGCTCGCTCGCTACGGGGAGTCTGCGCAAAGCCAGGAACGGCTTGATTAGCTCGGAATATTCCTACGGTTATTTCCAAAAATAATCTGAACTAAACCCGTGAATTGCCACTCAGAGATTCTGAATGGCTGGTGAAGCCCTTCAATGCTCCTATGTTGTGTTAAGTGTTGGCAGATATCTGGACCCCGCCCTAGCGGTCCGGAACTTGGACCCCGAACTTCCCCCTCCCCATAAGAAGTCCGGGGTTTTTTTTGCCTGCGATTTGGCTTATTCAGCTTCGTCGCTGCCTTTGTCCGCCAGTTCCATCCAATTGGCCAGCACCGTATAGGCTTCTTCCAGGCCCATACGCTTGGGCGCCGAAAACAGCTGGATGGTGATCGCGTCGCCCCATCCCTTGCGGATTTCCGATTGCACTTTGAGCAGCGTGTTCTTGGCTGCGCCGTAAGTGAGCTTGTCGGCCTTGGTCAACAAAATATGCATCGGCATGCCGCTGGCGACTGCCCAATCGAGCATCAACAGGTCGAAGTCGGTCATCGGATGGCGGATGTCCATCATCAGGATGAGCCCTTTCAAACTCTCGCGACTGCCCAGGTAGGCTTCCAAGTGGCGCTGCCAATGCTGCTTGAGCGGAATCGGCACTTTGGCATAACCATAACCGGGCAGGTCGACCAAACGCCGTTCATCGTCTAGCTTGAAGAAGTTCAAGAGCTGTGTGCGGCCTGGGGTTTTCGAGGTGCGTGCCAGGCTGGCATGGGTCAGGGTGTTCAGCGCGCTGGACTTGCCGGCGTTGGAACGCCCGGCAAAGGCCACTTCGAAACCTTCATCGTCGGGGCACTGGTCGACTTTGGCGGCGCTGAGCATGAAGGTGGACTGTTGGCACAGGCCAAGGATGGGGTTCTTCAGTTGCATGGGATTTCCGATGTGGGCGGCGTCGGGAATGGACGCGGCAAGCTGTGTCGTTTCCGTTTCAGTGACGCCAGTATATAATGCCGCAGATTTTGTGTGCGCTTTGTCCCAGCGTAGGATGAAGCTCACGGGAGCGACCGACCGAAATTGCGCACTAGAACGCAGCTCGCTCTCAACCCTGAAAAGGTCGTTTTATGACGAAATGGCTGCTAGCTGCCGGTGTCTTGATGCCGCTTTACAGCGCTCAGGCTACACAGGATCCGGAAGCTGTGTACAACCGTGTTTGTGGTGCCTGTCATTCCGGCCAACTACCCATGGCGCCCCGCAAGGGTGATCAGGCAGCTTGGACGCCGAGGTTGGCGAAAGGTATGGAGACGCTGGTGCAACACGTGACCCAGGGTTTCAAGGCGATGCCGCCGCGTGGTTTGTGCATGGACTGCAGTGCCGAGGATTACCGAGCCATCATCCAGTGGATGAGCGAGTAAACCCGGCCCATAACTCTTTAACCCTTAGCCGTAGTTGGATTAGCTGATGAACAAACTGATCGTGAGTCTGCTGTTGACCTTGGGGATATCCGGCGTAGCCCACGCCGCTGGCGATGCCGCTGCCGGTCAGGCGAAAGCGGCCGTATGCGGGGCCTGCCACGGCCCGGATGGCAATAGCATGGCGCCCAACTTTCCGAAACTGGCGGGCCAGGGCGAGCGTTACTTGACCAAGCAGCTTAAGGAAATCAAGGACGGCAAGCGTGTCGTGCTGGAAATGACGGGCCTGCTGAACAATCTGAACGATCAAGACCTGGCGGACATCGCGGCTTATTTCGCTAGCCAGAAGGGCAGCGTAGGCGCTGCCGATCCAAAACTCGTTGCGCGCGGCGAAGCACTGTTCCGCGGTGGCAATCTGGAAAAAGGCCTGCCAGCCTGCACGGGCTGCCACTCCCCGGATGGCAAAGGCAACGCTGCCGCCGGCTTCCCGCACCTGGGCGGCCAGCATGCCCAGTACATCACCAAGCAGCTGACCGATTTCCGCAAGGAAGAAGGCGGTCGTGCCAACGATGGCGATGCGATGACCATGCGCACCATTGCTCGCAAGCTGAGCGACGAGGATATCGCAGCAGTATCCAGCTACATCCAGGGCCTGCACTAAGGCCGTTGCGAGGGGATGCCCCTCGCAACGTTAACGCTCGATTAATCTGTCGATGCGAGCATCAAAAGGGTGGCTTTGGCCGCCCTTTTTTGTGGCCGCTGCCGTTACACTAGAGAACTTGAACCCGCCACGGCCTGTCTTAGAAACAGGTCTCGCGAGGCCACCCATTGTCCAGGAGTAAAGCATGCGTAATCTGATCATCAGCGCCGCGCTCGTCGCCGCCAGCCTGTTCGGCATGGCTGCCCAAGCCAACGCCGAAGAATCGAAGGCCCCCTACGTCGAGTTGACCAACCCCGTACCGGTGGCCGTGCCTGGCAAAATCGAGGTGGTGGAGCTGTTCTGGTACGGCTGCCCGCATTGCTACGCGTTCGAGCCGGTCATCAACCCTTGGGTTGAGAAGCTGCCTTCCGATGTGAACTTCGTCCGCATCCCTGCGATGTTCGGTGGCCCATGGGATGCCCACGGCCAGATGTTCCTGACCCTCGAAGCGATGGGTGTCGAGCATCAAGTCCACGCAGCAGTGTTCAATGCAATCCAGAACGAAAAGAAGCGCCTGACCGATCCTGAGGACATGGCCGAGTTCCTCGCCACCCAAGGCGTCGACAAGGACAAGTTCCTCGCAACCTTCAACTCCTTCGCTATCAAGGGCCAGATCAACAAGGCCAAAGAGCTGGCGAAGAAATACGAAATCACCGGCGTACCGACGATGGTCGTCAATGGCAAATACCGCTTTGACATCGGCTCTGCTGGCGGTGCGAATGAAGCGCTGCAACTGGCCGACAAGCTGATCGCCAAAGAGCGAGCGGCCACCAAGGCTGCCGCCAACTAAGCGCGGCCCTCGCCCATGGCCCGCTGGAGTACCGAACGCATCGTTGGCCTACATGAACCGCGGGTCAACGAGCATCATGTCGCATCCACGGGCCTGCCGGCTGACAGCCGCCTGCGGTTGCTCAGTTTCAATATTCAGGTCGGCATCAGTACCGAGCGCTACCGGCATTACCTGACTCGCGGCTGGCAACATTTGCTGCCGCACACCGGACGTGCCGGCAATCTGCAGAAAATCGGCGACCTGTTGAAGGACTTCGACTTGGTCGCGCTGCAAGAGGCCGACGGCGGAAGCCTGCGGTCCGGCTACGTCAATCAGGTCGAACACCTCGCCCAACTGGGCGCCTTTCCTTATTGGTACCAACAGCTCAATCGTAACCTCGGCCGGCTCGGCCAGCACAGTAACGGCGTGCTCAGCCGCCTGCGGCCGTGGGCGATCGAAGACCATCCGTTGCCGGGCCCCAAGGGGCGCGGAGCGATCCTGGCGCGTTTCGGCGAAGGGCCGGAGGCGTTGGTGGTGGTGATGATGCACCTGGCCCTCGGTGCTCGTACCCGAACAATGCAACTGGCCTACATTCGTGAATTGATTGGTGGCTACAAGCACCAGGTATTGATGGGCGACATGAATACCCATGCCAACGATTTGCTGCAGACCTCTCCTCTGCGGGACCTTGGCCTGCTTGCCCCGCAACTGGAAGCGACATTTCCCAGCTGGCGCCCCCAGCGTTGCCTGGACCATATTCTGCTGAGCCCGACCCTGACCCTCGAACGGTTCGAGGTGTTGGCCCAGCCCATTTCCGATCACCTGCCAGTCGCGGTCGAAATACGTTTGCCGGGTTCGCTCACGGCTGACGCGTTTCCCGCCCTGAGTCCTGCCCCTCGCGGATCCGATGAATGAGCGACGACGCCGAACGCTGGAGAGAGAAATACCTCAAGAGCATCGAACAGCAGGAAAAGCTTGAGCGCCGTTGGGACGCTCGGCTCGACTTGCTGCGTCGCGGCCTGGTGCGCAGTACTTTGGCCGCCGAGGGCACTGACCGGGTTGTAGACCAGTGTATGAAAGAGATGCGCGAAGTGGTGCGCACCGACGATATGGACGCCGCCCTCGCCGCCCTGCTGCCGCGGCTGGAGAAAGCCGTACTCGATTCCGAGCAGCGCCGCGAGACTCGGGTCGAACAAATGAGCACTGCACTGACCGCCTTGGTCGCCCAGTTGCAAACGTTGCCGCTGCCGAAGGACGTCAGCCGGCCCTTGAAGAAATTTTCCAAGCAGTTGGAGGCCCGGGTCGGCCAAGCTCGGGAGATTCCCCTGTTGCTCAGCGAATTGAGTAGCTTGCAGGGCAAGGCCCTGAGCGTGCTGGATACGCCTGATGAGCCGAGCCGCCCGGGCCTGCTGCAACGATTGTTCGGTGGCCATGGCCATGACGAGGTGCCGCCCCAGCCGCCCGCGCTTGTGCAGGCGAGCGCAGCGTCCACAATGGAAACGGCGTTGCCGGCCCCAGCACCGCTCGCCCCTCCACAGCCGGAAGCCGGTGCAATCTTCGAGGCCCCTGCTCCCGCTCCCTCACCGATAGCGGAGCCAGTCCACGCGCCTGTTACGCCGCCCGAGCCGGTCATATCCACCGCTCCCGTCGAAAAGCCTACCCCCGCGCCGGTAATGCCCAAGCCAGTGGAGTCGCCGAGCTTGGAGCCGGCGCCGACCGACAGTGAACACGTCGAACCCGCGCCGACACTGGAAAATCCCGACGAGTTGACGCCAGAGGCGCCCCCGCTCAACGAGACACCGGTTGCGCCCGCAGAGCCCACCGAGCTTCCCGCAACGGTTGACTCCGAAGAGGCTCACTATGCCCTGCCCGACTCCCCGGAGCCTTCCTACAGTTCGGTCGCCAGGCATATCGAAGACACCCTGCTGGGCCTGCTGGGCGACCTGACGCTGCCCGAGCGTCACCGACCCCAAGCGGAAGCCATGCGTGAGCGCCTGCAAAACGGCTTGAACTGGTACGAACTGCTGCCGATCCTCGACGATCTTGCGGTCTTGATGCTGGCGATCACCGACAGCGGCCAGCATGAATTCGAAGCCTATCTGCAGCGACTCAATGATCGGTTGGAGTCATTCCAGAGCACCTTGCAGGCCGCCAGTGAAGACCATGCCGACAATCTGTCCGCCTCCATGGAAATGGATACGCAGATCCGCGAGCAGGTCGATGGCTTGCAGAGCAGTGTGCAGCAAGCCGACGACCTGGAAGGCCTCAAGCAAGTTTTGGAAAATCACCTCGAAGGCCTGCTTGGCACGATGGATCAGCATCAGAAGCAGCGTGCCCAGCGTGAGAAAGAGGTCTCGGCCCGCCTGAAAAGCCTCGCCGAGCGTGTGGCGCTGATGGAGCAGGACGCGCTGATCGTGCGTGAAAACCTGGAAGAACAGCGGCAAAAGGCGCTCGTCGATCCGCTGACCGGTTTACCTAACCGGGCGGCCTGGACCGAGCGCCTCGAACGGGAAGTTGGCGAGTGGCAGCAACACGGCAACAGCTTGCTGATTGCCATGCTCGACCTCGATCACTTCAAGCGGATCAACGACAACTATGGCCATCTGGCCGGCGACCGCGTGCTGAAACTCATCGCCTCGGTGTTGCGCAAGCGCGTGCGCGGCGGGGACTTCATCGCCCGCTTTGGCGGCGAGGAGTTTGTCTTGCTGGTACCGGATACACCGCTGGCGGCGGGGGCGAAACTGGCCGAAGCCTTGCGCGCGGCCATCGAAGCCTGTCCGTTTCATTTCAAGGGCGAACCGGTAACGATCACGGTGTCTATGGGCATGACGGCATTCAAGCCAGGAGAACACAGCGATACGGTGCTTAAAAGAGCCGATCAGGCGCTTTATCGTGCAAAAAATGCCGGGCGTAACCGAGTGGAGCTAGGCTGAGGCCAATTGTTCCATTTTGTTTAATATCTGGGCTTCGGTCGGTCATCCACGGGGCTATACGTTACACTGTTGCACTATTTTTCTGCGTGTACGCTCTTCGCCATGAAATTTCTCCCGCTCCTCGTTGCGTTGCTTGTGCTGGCCGGTTGCGCGAGCGGTCCCCGGCTCGACACCAGCCATCCGTCCGTCAATCATGACAGCCGCATCCAATTTGTCGTGGTGCACTACACTTCGGCGTCCCTTGAGCGTTCCCTGTCGCTGCTGACTCACGGCGAAGTCAGCGCCCATTACCTCATCGGCGACGATAAGGACGCGACCATCTACAAGTTGGTCGATGAAGGTCGGCGCGCATGGCATGCCGGTGAAAGCGAATGGCAAGGCCGGACATGGCTCAACTCCAGCTCCATCGGGATTGAAATCGTCAATCCAGGCTACATCGATACGCCGACCGGGCGTCTCTGGTTTCCCTACAGCGAGGCTCAGGTGCAATCCTTGATAGTCTTGCTCAAGGACATCACCCAACGTAACGCGATCAACCCCGTCAATATCATCGGGCACAGCGACATTGCGCCCATGCGCAAGCTGGATCCGGGGCCGTTGTTTCCGTGGAAACGCCTGGCACAGGCCGGCCTGGGTGTCTGGCCAGACGAACAGGCTGTGGCACGGCAGCAAGCCGCTTACGCCGAGCAGCTACCGAGCGCCAGTTGGTTCCAGGCCGAGCTGGCCCGCCTCGGCTACCCCACTCCGCGCACTGGCGAATGGGACGTCGCCACTCATCAGGTCCTGGCGGCCTTCCAGATGCGCTACCGGCCGGCCCGGTTCGACGGCGTGCCAGACGCGCAAAGCGCGGCGATTTTGCAGGTGCTCAACCAGACAAAATAATGACGCCCGTCCGACTGGCCGGGCTAAATTCAAAACAGAAGCTATAACTCATTGGTAACTTTCGGATTACCAATGATGACGGCTGCCCGCGAGACTCTGCAAAGCTGGCTCCATCGCCCTATCTTACTGGCGATGATAGCGGCTGCCCTGAGTACGGGACTGTTGCTGGCGGGAAGCCTGTTTGTGGTAGTGCAGCAGATCCAGCAGCGTGAAAGCGAACAGATGAATGCCCAAGGCGAACGCTTCCTGCAACGCTTGGAACAGCTTTTCGGGCAACTGCGCGAAAGCCTCGACGACTTGCAGGCGCAACCCTTGCGCGGCTGCAACGATGACATGATCGCCACCCTGCAACAGGTGAGCTTCAACTATCGTTTTGTATACGAGGCGGCTTATATCGACAGCAACGGCGTATGCTCCAATCGCCCGCGCCAGAGCGGTTTGTCGTGGGCTCGCCCACCTGACTTGCGGGGTCCGGCCTACAGTTACTGGCTCAACACCACCACGGAGCCCGACGAAAATCGCGCGGCGTTGATGTTGGGGCGCGGCAATTTCCGAGTCGCGACGTCTCGCGGACACCTGACCGACGTTGTCGACCTGCCCCCGGGCAGCAGTCTGTTGGTGGTTCTTGATCAAGGTGAGCGAGCCATTCCGGTACTGGGTACCCAGCAGCGTTGGCCGCCGACGGAACCTTGGCCACCCAAAAGTCAAAGCGCCTTGCAAGTCACGCAGACCCGGCTGATTTACCGGATGTCGACCGACAATCCGGAATATCAACTGGTGTTGATAGCGCCGCGCAGCAGCCTGCAGATTCCGACTAATGCCTGGTGGTTGCTGCCCATCAGCCTGCTGCTGGGGCTGGGCATTGGCTTCCAGGTCCTGTTGCTGGCACGTCAGCGCCAATCCATGGACGCGGAACTGCACGGGGCCATCCGGCGCGGTGAAATGCAGGTGCTTTACCAACCGATTTTCGACCTGCACAGCCGCAACTGCGTAGGCGCCGAAGCCCTGCTGCGCTGGCGTCGACCAGACGGGACCCTCACCAGCCCAGACCTGTTCATACCGATGGCTGAAGACACCGGGCAGATCCGCCAGATAACCGATTTTGTCCTCCAGCGGCTATTCGACCAGTTGGGCCAGCTATTGCGGGCCAATCCCCACCTGTACATCTCGGTGAACCTGGCGGCATGTGACGTGATGGTGCCGCGCATCGGCGAAGTGATCGCCCGTTTGCTGGCGCTGCATCGCGTGTCGGCGCATCAGATTGCCTTTGAAGTGACCGAGCGCGGGCTGGTTGATGCACTGGTTGCCCGGGACAACTTGCAATCGCTGCGTGATGTAGGGCATCAGGTGCTGATCGATGATTTCGGCACGGGTTATTGCAGCCTGGCTTACCTGCAAACACTGCCAGTCGATTGCCTGAAGATCGACAAGGCGTTCATCGACGCCCTGGGTCATGATGCCGCCAGCAGTGGCGTGGCCCCGCACATCATTCGCATGGCCCATGCATTGCAGCTCAAGGTGATTGCCGAGGGCATCGAGCATGAGGCCCAGGCGTCATATTTGAGCAGCGAAGGCGTGAAGTTTGGTCAGGGTTGGTTGTTCGCCCATGCGCTCAGCGCGGTGCAACTGATCGAATTGATTACCCGCGGGCGGCGTCGGCTTGGACGACGCCTGGACGACGAAGCCTGACGCCTGCTCAGACGGTCAGGGCCATATAAAACTGCGTGCCCTGCCCTGGCCGGGAATAGACGCCCATGCGTCCACCGTGGAGCTGCACGATCTCCTTGCACAGCGCCAGGCCGAGGCCGGCACCGCCCTTCTTGCGTCCGACCTGGACGAAAGGTTCGAAGATCCGTCCTTGCTGGCCGTAGGCAATCCCCTCGCCGTTATCTTCAACGCTGATGATCACCCGCTCGCCATGGCGTCGGGCCTGCAAACGAATCTGGCCGTCGTCGTTGGTGTGGCGCATGGCGTTATCGATCAGGTTGTCCAAGACCCGCTCCAACTGCGCGGCATCGGCGTGCAGGCGCGGCAAAGGACCCTGGATTTCCACAAGCAACTCGATGCCCTTGGCCTCGGCCTGTGCGGCAAAGCGCATCCTCGCCGCTTCCAACAGTTCCTCGATGGAGCAAGGCGCCAGGGTGAGCTTTTGCAAGCCGTTCTGGTAACGGGAGAAATTAAGCAGGTCATTGATCAGCTGCATCAGCCGCTGCATTTCTTCATTGACCGTATTGAGCAGGTCCGCCTCGCGGGAGTCCTCGGCGAAATGCATGCGCTCCTGCAGCAACCCGAACGCCATGTGCATGCCCGTCACCGGAGTGCGCAGCTCATGGGACGCCCGCAGGACGAACTCACTGCGCACGCGTTCGAAGGCCCGTTGCTCGGTGACGTCATGCAAGACCATCACTGCCCCGAGGATTTGGCCCTGGGTATGGATAACCGGTGTCAGGCTGTAGGTCAGCACTCGCGACTCGCCATCCACCTCAATGCTCAAGTCATCGGGCGCGCGTTCCTGTGTGCCTCCGCGTAACACCAGTTGCAGCTCTTCATCCAATTCCACACGTCCAAGCGCCTCGCTCAGGCCTTGGCCCAGACGCTCCTCGTCCCAGCCCAGCTGACGTTGGGCCACGGGGTTCAAATGCTCCAGCCGGCCTTGGCGATCAATCATCAGCAAGCCGTCGTCAATGCTGTCGAGCACCGCTTGCAGGCGCTGCTGCCCGGCGAGCAATTCATCGACATTGGTCGCCTGATGTTCGCGCAGCGCCTGGGCCATGATGCCGAAGCGGCGTGTCAGAAGATTCAGTTCCGCCGCCGACGAGACCGGCAGAGTCACCTCGAAATTACCTTGGCCGATGTCATCGGCCGCAGCGGCCAAGGCTTCGATCGGTGCGCCGAAACGTCGGGCGATGCCATGGGCAGTCACGAAGCCAATGATCAGCACCGCCAACCCCACCAGCCCCAGCAGGGCGGAAATCAGTAGCGCGCGTTCGCGGGCGCGGTCCTGGGTTTCGCCGATGTTATTCAGGGCATGTCGGTACCCTTCGATCAGGCCTCCACGCAATACGTTGAATTTTTCAGTGAGGTCCTGGATGCCGGTCAACTGGGTCGGTTGCTGGCGAGAGGCATCGAAGGCCTCGAGGAAACTGACGTAGTCAGCCTTGGCGCGGGTGAAACTGGTTGCGGGGTCATCCAGTTCCCGCTCATGGGCGATACCTTCGTCCAACAACTCGAAATACTCGCGTTTGGACTCTTCCAGCGCCGCCAGGTCGGGCTTTTCCTCAAGCATGATCATCAGTTGATCGCCCAACGTCTGGCGCAACTTGAGGCCCAGGTCCAGCAAGACGAAGTTGTCGCGTACCGATTGTTCCTGGGTATTGGCCATCTGCAACACACTGACCAGGCCAAGCAACAATCCCAGCAATGCCACGGTGATCAGCGCCGAAATACTGAGAAACAGCCGGGTACGGAGCTTCATCGCCAGTTTCATAAGGTGCCGCTCACAGGTTGTATTGCTTGCGTTTGCGGTACAGCGTAGAGGCGTCGATACCCAGGGTCTTGGCCGCCTGGTCGAGTGTGTCGGCGGTGGCCAATACTGCGCCAATGTGGGCCTTTTCCAGTTCGTCCAGGCTCAGCGCGGCGCCAATGCGCGGCGCATTGTTGGTCGGTTGCTCGGCCATGCCCAAATGACTGATTTCGACTTTTTCCTGCGGGCAGATGATGCTGGCGCGCTCGACCACGTTGCGCAGCTCGCGAATATTGCCTGGCCAGCGATAGCCTAGCAGGGCCTCGCGAGCCTCATCGCTGAATCCTCTGGCAGGGCGCGCGTACTCCTTGACGAAGCGCGCCAGGAAGCGGTCGGCGAGGGTCAGGATGTCCTCGGTCCGCTCGCGCAGCGGCGGCAGGTGCAAGGTAATGACGTTCAGGCGATACAGCAGATCTTCCCTGAAGCGCCCATCACGCACCATGTCCTCAAGATTCAGGTTGGTGGCCGCGAGAATGCGCACATCGGCCCGACGGGTGACGGGGTCACCGACCCGCTCGTACTCTTTGTCCTGGATGAAACGCAACAACTTTGGCTGTAAAGCCAGGGGAAAATCGCCGATTTCGTCAAGAAACAGCGTGCCGCCATCGGCCTGGTTGACCCGACCCAACGTGCTTTCGCTGGCTCCGGTAAACGCACCGCGGCTGTGACCGAACAATTCGCTTTCCATCAGTTCGGTGGTCAACGACGGGCAGTTGATGGTGACACAGGATTTTTTCGCGCGTTTGCTCCAGCCATGGATGGCCCGTGCGAGTTCGCCCTTGCCGGTGCCGGACTCGCCGAGGATCAGAATGTTCGCGTCGGTATTGGCAACCTGACGGGCAGTCTCGAGGACCACTTTCATCGCCGGACTGTGGGAATCGAGGCCGTCCTTTGGCTTGCGCACCTCGCCTTCCAATGCTTCGAGCCTGGCGGACAGCTGGCGTACTTCCAGTTGCTTGGCGGTCGCCAAGCGCAATTGGTCCGGGCTGCAAGGCTTGACCAGATAATCGGCGGCCCCGGCCTGGATCGCATCGACGGCGGTGTCCACAGCCGAGTGGGCGGTGACGATGACGACGCGCATCCAGGGAGCCTGGATACGCATCTGTCCCAATACATCGAGGCCGTTGTCCTCACCCAGGCGTAAATCAAGGAAGCACAGGTCAAACACCTGGCGTTGCAGCAGGGCTTCGGCCTGCGCGGCACTGTTGGCGGTGGCGACGCTGTAGCCTTCGTCTTCCAGGCAATAACGGAAGGTACGCAGGATGGCGGACTCATCGTCTACCAGCAGAATGCGGCCTTGATGCTCAGTGGCGGATTCCATTTTTCCTACGCTCCTTTAGTCAATGATGATGGTTAGTGTCAGAAAAATCGGGCAAGTTGCATGGTCGATTCTGACCGAATAATACCCATCGAAGGCTTCGTTGTGGACGTTATGAATCTAAGAGCCTGATTTTCATCAATTTTTTAGTTTCTCTTCGCTTCCCACGGTTCGGCTCGCTCATTCCGACATCCGTTTCCGACTGTCAATTCAAAAAGAATCTTACACCCGAGTTTCTGAAGGGTCGTGCAGAACGCACGACGTGCATCTGGCCCATCGTGCAGGATGCGCCCTCAGCTCTTTTGGCGGTGCCATTAACTAATTGATTTTAAAGATATTTATTGAGAGCAAATTTCTGGCATGCCGACTGCAATGATCCGGTCAACGTGGCGTTTTAGAGCGCCTCAACCAGATCACCGCTAGGGTGCGGAGGAATTTCAGGATGAATCGTCAACGTGCCGCCCAGTTTCGCATTACCTCCCTGCATATCCAGCAGGGTCTGTGGGCCGTCCTCGCATTGCTGGTCACGCTTGTGGCGGGTCAGCAGTTGTTGCTTTGGCATGAAAGCCAACAACCGGAAGCGCCCCTGGTCTCGACGTACCGTGCTCCCCAAACCCATTTCATCGCCGCCGGCAACCTCGCGCAAGCCTCGGCTTCGATGCGAATGATGTCCGTCGACGAGGCGCAGCCGTTGACTGAGATGCCTCGCGAACAGCGCTGGGTTTTCTAATTCGATAAACCGGCTGTCCGTTACGCCGGAACCATCATCGCCAGACCCTAACTAAATAGAAAAGCGTAAGGAGAATCACCATGTTGAGCTGGGCAATTACCTTCCTGATCATTGCCATCATCGCCGCAGTACTGGGCTTCGGTGGTATCGCGGGCACCGCCACGGGCATCGCCAAAATTCTCTTTGTCGTGTTCCTGGTCATGTTCATCGCCTCCTTCTTTTTTGGTCGTCGCGGCCGAGGCTGATCATGAGCGTGTCATTCAAAGGACTGGCCGCCGCCCTGCTACTGGGCGGCAGCGCCATGGCAATGGCTGCCAATGATGGGCAGATGCGGGTCAATCAACTGCTTCAGGCAGACCCGCAGTACCGTGAGACCTGGCAGGGAGTGGTCAAGAAGGAAGAACGTCTGCCGGAGTGGGTCATGAACCTGACCGGTGCCTCCGAGCAAATGAATGCGGTCGAGGAGGATGGCGACCAATACCTGGTCGGGCCATTGTGCGAAACCCAGGATACCTGCAAGAGCAAGCGTCTGATCGTAGCCGTCAGTTTCGACAAGGACGATGCTTACGCCATGTTGGTCGAGGTGCCCGCGGGCCTCCCGGCCGACAAGTCGCCAACCCGTCATGCGGACTATCGCTTCCTCGGCAATCCCGATGAAGGTATGCAAGAACTGTTAATGGAACAGCTCAAGAAAGATCCAAACTGGTACTGATTTCTTGAAACGAGAAAAGCAGCCCTGCTTTTCTTCCTGCGAAGCCCGAGGAGGGCCTAAGCATGACCAGGGGGCTGGGACGTTCTGACCATCAGGGTCGGAGTGACCTACGGGCACAAGGGGTGCCTGCGAAAGGGCCGGGTCAGGTAAAAAGCTGCAACGCAAGTTCGCAAAGTCGCGCAGACTTGGCGAACTTGCGTAGAGCTTGAGTTCGCTAAACCCTTCGCTAGAGCGGTTGGCTATTTTTTGGCCTCCCCGGCACAACGCCGCGGCATATTGTCTCGCTCGGTCGCCACGACCATCGGCGCGTGACCGTATATCGGAGAGCGCTCAAGCTATTTGGCCGGTCAAAGCCCTTTACCCGGGCAGCCTTTCATCGAATCCTCCTACCTGCGAAACCAAGCCCTACTACGCTGAAATGGCCGGTTGACGGCGTTTATGCCTGATTGAATGTCGTATCCGAACCGCTTGGGACGAACGTTTCGATTTGTAAATCTCATGCCGATTCGGCATAGGGTAGGCGTTTACGGCATTAGACGATCCCCCCTTGCATGGCAATAGTTGCGCCTTTTTTCGCCTGCCAGTAAGCGCGCCGTACGCGCTCCGGGTGATCTTGTACGGGGCGGAAGCATGGCTACTGACGTCATTGGCGGTCAGTCCGCGCCCTGCCCGAGTCCAACTGAAGTAAGGGTAATGATATGAAGAAGGCAAAATTAAGCCTCGCCTGGCAGATCCTCATCGGTCTGGTACTCGGGATTGCAATCGGCGCGCTGCTCAACCACTTCAGTGCCGAGAAGGCCTGGTGGATCAGCAACGTGCTGCAACCGGCAGGCGATATCTTTATCCGTCTGATCAAGATGATCGTGATCCCCATCGTCATCTCCTCGCTGATTGTCGGCATTGCCGGGGTGGGAGACGCGAAGAAGCTGGGGCGGATCGGCTTCAAGACCATCGTTTATTTCGAAGTCGTCACCACGATCGCCATCGTCGTCGGCTTGCTCCTGGCGAATTTCTTCCAGCCGGGCAATGGCATCGATATGAGCACCCTGGGAACCGTGGATATTTCCAAGTACCAGGCCACCGCCGCCGAAGTCCAACATGAACATGCGTTCGTCGAGACCATTCTCAACCTGATTCCTTCCAACATTTTCGCGGCCGTCGCGCGTGGCGAAATGCTGCCGATCATTTTCTTCTCGGTTCTGTTCGGCCTCGGGTTGTCCAGCCTGCAATCGGATCTGCGCGACCCGCTGGTGAGGATGTTCCAGGGCGTATCGGAAAGCATGTTCAAGGTCACCCACATGATCATGAAATACGCCCCCATCGGCGTGTTTGCCCTGATCGCGGTGACCGTCGCCAACTTCGGTTTCGCCTCGCTGCTGCCGCTGGCGAAGCTGGTGATCCTGGTTTATGTCGCTATCGCATTCTTCGCCTTCGTGGTGCTCGGCCTGATCGCGCGCCTGTTCGGCTTCTCGGTGATCAAGCTGATGCGCATCTTCAAGGATGAGCTGGTGCTGGCCTACTCCACCGCCAGCTCCGAGACGGTGCTGCCGCGCATCATCGAGAAGATGGAAGCGTACGGTGCGCCAAAGGCCATTTGCAGCTTCGTGGTGCCTACCGGTTATTCCTTCAACCTTGACGGCTCGACGCTGTATCAAAGTATCGCGGCGATTTTCATCGCCCAGTTGTATGGCATCGACTTGTCCCTCAGCCAGCAACTGCTGCTGGTATTGACCCTGATGGTGACCTCCAAGGGCATCGCTGGCGTGCCGGGCGTATCGTTCGTGGTGCTGCTGGCGACCTTGGGCAGTGTTGGCATTCCGTTGGAGGGCCTGGCGTTCATCGCGGGTGTCGACCGCGTCATGGACATGGCACGCACGGCGCTGAACGTTATCGGCAACGCCTTGGCCGTGCTGGTCATTTCCCGTTGGGAAGGCATGTATGACGATGCCAAGGGCCAGCGCTACTGGAACTCCCTGCCGCACTGGCGCAGCAAAGAGTCGCTGCCGGCCGGTGAAACGTCCAACCGTTGATTCATTTCCTGGATCATCGCAAGCGTATGTAACGTACAGGCAAACCCCGGAGAAATCCGGGGTTTGTCGTTTCGGCCAGCCCCGCTATCATTCGCCGCATCTTCCGGGGGACTTTACCGATGCTCAATGGCCTGTGGCTTGGCTTCTTTATCGTGGCGGCCGTGTCGGCAATGGCGCAGTGGCTGATCGGCGGCAACGCCGGGATTTTCGCGGCCATGGTGGAAAGCATCTTCGCCATGGCCAAGCTCTCGGTCGAGGTCATGGTCTTGCTGTTTGGTACCTTGACGCTGTGGCTGGGCTTCCTGCGCATCGCGGAAAAAGCCGGCATCGTCGATTGGCTGGCCAAGGCCCTCGGCCCGCTGTTTTTACGTTTGATGCCGGAAGTCCCCGCTGGCCATCCGGCAATTGGCCTGATCACCCTTAATTTCGCTGCCAACGGCCTGGGACTGGACAACGCCGCCACCCCCATCGGCCTCAAGGCCATGCGCGCGCTGCAAGACCTCAACCCCAGCCCGACCATCGCCAGCAACGCGCAGATCCTGTTCCTGGTCCTCAACGCTTCGTCGCTGACACTGCTGCCGGTGACGATCTTCATGTACCGCGCCCAACAAGGCGCGCCGGACCCGACCTTGGTGTTCCTGCCGATCCTGCTCGCCACCAGCGCGTCGACGCTGGTGGGGCTGCTTTCGGTGGCCTTCATGCAGCGCCTGCGCCTGTGGGATCCGGTGGTGCTGGCTTATCTGATCCCGGGTGCGCTGGTGCTGGGCGGCTTCATGGCGTTGCTGGCGACGCTCTCGGCCACAGCGTTGGCGGGGCTGTCGTCGATCCTTGGCAACCTGACGCTGTTCGGCCTGATCATCCTGTTCCTGGTGGTGGGCGCGCTGCGCAAGGTCAAGGTGTATGAGGCGTTTGTCGAAGGCGCGAAGGAAGGGTTCGACGTTGCGAAGAACCTCCTGCCGTACCTGGTGGCGATGCTCTGTGCCGTCGGCGTGCTGCGTGCCTCGGGCGCGCTGGACTTCGGCTTGGACGGCATCCGGCATCTGGTGGAGTGGGCCGGCTGGGACACGCGCTTCGTCGATGCGCTGCCGACCGCCATGGTCAAGCCGTTTTCCGGCAGTGCCGCCCGGGCGATGCTGATCGAAACCATGAAGACGTCCGGGGTGGACAGCTTCCCGGCCCTGGTAGCGGCGACCATCCAGGGCAGTACCGAAACCACGTTCTATGTGCTGGCGGTCTATTTCGGCGCCGTGGGTATCCAGCGGGCGCGCCACGCCGTGGGCTGCGCGCTGCTCGCCGAACTCGCCGGTGTGGTGGCGGCGATCGGGGTTTGCTACTGGTTCTTTGGTTGAGGGGCAGGGTTCAAGGAATCACCTTGAACCGCAACACGCCGATCAACTGGCCATTCTCGGTCAGCACCCGCACTTGCCACTTGCCCGTCGGGTCGCCGGGGAAGTTCTGCTTGTGGGTCCAGGCGCGATAGCCTTCCTTGCGCCCGCCATGAATATCCAGGGCGATACGGTCCACCTCTTTGCCGTTGAATTGCCAGACGTGGTAAATCCGCTCATCAAGGCCCCGCGGCGCGTTGATGGCGGTGTAGGCGTACAGGCCATTGCTGCGAATCTGGGCGGCGCTGACTTCCTTCAGGCTGGCACCCGGCGTGCGGTCTTCCAGCTGGGTGCTGATCGCGACTTCGGTCATCCACAGCGTGGCAGGCGGCACCCAGGAGCGCAGCACCCAGCCGGCGGCGCCAATCCCCAAGGTGATGCACAGAATCGCCAGGGCGTTGCGCACGGTGCGGATCGGAAAGATCGAGGCCAGGCTTGGGAACGACAACAGCATGGCGATGCCCAGCGCCAGCTTGAAGCTCTGGTCGGTGGTCAGGTGCAGAATCACCGGCAGCGCGGTGAGCAGGGCGGCGAACAGCGTCAGCGTATGCAGCGCCAGGAAGGCCCAGCGCCGGGGCGCGAGCCATTTGTAGTACAGGGGATCGATGATCGAGACCAGCGCCGCCGCGGCGAGCAGGCCGGTAAACAGCAGTTGGCTACTGTTCCAAGTGGTGGTGATGAAGAAAAACGGCAGGACGAAAAACAGGCTTTCCTGGTGAATCATCTGCGTGGCGTAACGCAACAGCGGCTGGGGGATCTCCCGTTTGAAAATCTTGGTGAACAGCCGGGTCAGGCTGTTTTCCAGCATCAGCCAGAGCCAGCTCACCAGCATCATGATGGCGATCCAGGTCGCCAGGCCTTGCTGACGGTCCACCAGCATGAAACTGCCGACCCCGGAAATGAAACCGCCGAGCGCGATGACCCCTGGGTAGCGCTTCATCAATTCGAGGATGCGCTGGATTAAATGAGTCAGGTTTGGCATTCGGCAGTTTCACAGTAAGTCGTAGAAATATCGCTGACAGAGTACCACTGCCCATTCATTCCAGGTTCCGTCGCGCCCTGCGACGCAGTCGCCAGGCCAGCAGCAACAGTAACAATGCCACCAAGGTGGCCAATCCCCAGACCAGTTGGTCATCACTGACCAACGGCTTCTCGATCCGCAAGTAACCCGGGTCCTTGAGGAGCTCGCGCAGGGCCTGGTTGGCTTGTTCCAGGCTGACCTCCTGCAAGCGGGCCGCTGGATTGGCGAAGCGGCCGTCTTCGTAGTCGCCCAGGGCGCTCCAGTAATAATCGGCCAGTGCGCTGTTGCCTTGAACGGCCCAGGATTGATGGGCAATGGCCGCGCGTTTGATCCGCACGAAGCTCTCGGGGTCCAGGCCGTCCTTGAGCAAGGTGGTACGCAGCGCTTCCAGCGCCTGCTCGGCCTGGGGCAGGTCCTCGCGGCTCAGGTCGGCGTTCAGGCCCATGAAGCCGACGCCACCCAACACTTCCCGTTCCGCCCAAGGGCCATAGGACAGGTTGTTGGCCAGGCGCAGCTGACGATAGAGCGCCCAGTCCAGGTAATCCTTGAGCAAGTCGAAGGTTTCGTCGTGTTGCTGCTCCAGCACCGGCTCTGGAAACAACCAGTGAAGCTTGGCGCCATCGCCGACCAGGCCGCGGATCAGGTTGCGTTTGGTGACCGCGCTGTAGCGGATTTGCGGCAGCGGTGCGTGGACGCTGGGCTCGACCGGTTCGAGTTCGCCATACGTACGCTCCAGATAGGCCGGGAGCAGACGGTCGAGGTCGCCGACGACAATCAGCGTCATGTTGTTGGGGGCATACCAGGCCTCGCGCACCTGCTCGATTTTCGCAAGGGTGAGGTGCTCGACTTCGGCCCGTTCCGCGCAGCGCAAGCCCAGTTCCACGGCCAACTGATTGCTGGCCTTGTGGCCGATGTCCTGGCGATCAAGCCAGCGTTGGAGATGGGTGTAATGCCCGCCGTCTTCGCGTTCAACCACTCGTTTGGCCGCTTGCAGGGCCTTGTCGTCGATGCGGGTGCGGGTCAGCAGCGCCAGCAACAAATCCAGGACCTTGCGTTGATTGCTCGCGGGCGCCTCGATAACGAATGTGGTATCGGCATTGCTGGTAAAGGCGTTCCATTCGCCGCCCAACGCCTGCATGCGTTCTTCCAGGCCGCCTTCGCCGCTATCGTCGACACCGCTGAACAGCAAATGCTCAAGCAGATGCGGCAGCTCCTTGTCGGCGCACTTGAAATCATCGAGGCCCACGCCGACCACCAGCCGAATCGCCACGTGTCCACGGTCATTGCCGGGCTTGAGCAACAGCTGCATGCCATTGGGCAATGTGTAGCCTTCGACCTGGAACCGGTCCAGGGCAGCCACGGGTAGGGAACCGAACAAAAGCAGGGCGAGTAACAGGCAACGCATAGCGAGCTTCCTGGCGGCTGAATGAAGATCCATGATTGCGGACCAGCCCTATCGCGAGCAGGTGCGTTCCCACTTTGGGTTTACGCTGTGTTCATGACCGTGGGAGTAGTCTGGCTCGATTGGCTTGAGGTCCGGCCCTTTTTAATGACTGGCCCAGGCGCCAGTCGTTCAAGGCGAATGCGTGATGTCGGAAATTTCATCAACGGCCAGCGCGCCGATCTCCGAGGTTTCCAGCACCACGTAGGCACTGCCGCAGAACAGCGAGTTCAAGCGCCTCATGTCGGCGATCAGCTCCAGGTGCAGGGAACTGGTCTCGATACTCTGCACGACCTTGCGGTGCAGGCGGCTGACATGGGCGTGGGCCATTCGCCGTTCCTGTGCGCGAAAACGCCGTTTCTCCCGCAGCAGTTGGCGAGCGCTTTCCCGGTCGGCGCTGAGGAACACCGACAACCCCAGGCGCAGGTTGGCGATCAGATGGCTGTGCAACCCCGCCAGTTCTTCCAGGCCCACCTCGGAGAAAGATCGACGTTGCGAGGTTTTCTGTTGCTGGACCTTGCGCAACATGCGCTCGATGAGGTCGCTGGCCAGCTTGAGATTGATCGCAAGCTCGATGATTTCCGCCCAGCGACGACTGTCCTGCTCGCTGAGGTCCTCACGCGGCATTTGCGCCATATAAAGCTTGATGGCGCTGCACAGCGCTTCGACATCGTCGCTCATGCCGCGCACTTGCTGGGTGATTGCCGTTTGCTCGCCACGCAGCACGCCGAGCATGGCTTCGAGCATGTTTTCGATCAGGTCGCCGATGCGCAAGGTTTCCCGGGCCGCGTTCGCCAGCGCCAGGCTCGGGGTGGCGAGGGCGGCGGGGTCCAGATGCCGAGACGCGGCCGTACCATTGATTTCCGCACGTTCCGGCAGCAGCCAGGCACACAACCTGCCCATGGGTCCGACGCTTGGCAGCAGGACCAGGCAACGCACGGAGTTGTAGAGCAAGTGGAAGCCAATGACGGTTTCCTGGGGGCTGAAATCCAGACTGTCCAGCCAGCCCACCAGTGGATCGAGCACCGGAATGATCAGCACCAGGCCGATCAGCTTGTACAGCAGGCTGCCCAGCGCTACTTGGCGTCCGGCGGCGTTCTGCATGCTGGTGCTGAGGAAGGCCAGGATGCCGCTGCCGATGTTGGCACCGATCACCAGGCCGATGGCCACTGGCAAACTGATCACGGCGGCGCCCGCCAGTGTCGCGGTCAGCAACACGGCCGCCAGGCTGGAATAGGAAATCATGGCGAACAGCGCGCCGACCAAGGCATCGAGCAGGATGTCGCCGGTCAGCGAGGCGAAAATCACTTTCACGCCCTGGGCCTGGGTGATCGGCGCAGCGGCTTCGACGATCAATTGCAGGGCCAGGATGATCAGGCCGAGGCCGATGCCGACCCGGCCCATTTGCCCGACGCGGGTCTGCTTGCGCGACAGAAAGAAAATCACCCCGAGGAAAATCAGCAGCGGTGACAACCACGACAGGTCCAGGGTAAGCACGCGGGCCATCAAGGCGGTGCCGACATCCGCACCGAGCATGGTCGCCAGGGCAGGGGTCAGCGTCATCAGCCCTTGGCCGACGAAGGACGTAACAAGCATCGCCGTGGCATTGCTGCTCTGGACCATGGCCGTGACCATGATCCCTGCGATAAACGCCAGCCAGCGCTTGGACATGTTCTGGCCAATGACATGGCGCAGGTTCGAGCCGTAGACCCGCAAAATGCCGGTACGGACGATATGTGTGCCCCAGATCAGCAAGGCCACGGCGGAGAGTAGATTCAGCAGGGTCAGCATGAGGAGCCCCCTGTTAGCGTCCCAACGGGACAAATTGACGGTGCCACATCGTTCTACTTGTACTTAAGCTGTAGTTGGCGAACGGTTCGGGCGCCAGCATTGCACAGCTAAAGAATCGTTTGAAACAAAACTGTCATAAGACGGTTTCGGCAAGGACGTTGCGGATCTTGAATGTTGCGCAACAGCTCACTTATCTGCAGGTATGAAAAAGGGGCTCCAAGAGCCCCTTTGTTTATCGCCCTACACCATTACTGACCGGGAAAATCCTTGCGCAGTTTCACCGGATCCTGTTGCTTGCGCTTGCGCGCCATGGCGATACGCATCTTGATGTTGATCGCTTCCACCGCCAGCGAAAACGCCATCGCGAAGTAGACGTAGCCTTTTGGCACATGCACCTCGAACGACTCGGCGATCAGCACGGTACCGACCACCAGCAGGAACGACAGCGCCAGCATCTTCAGCGACGGATGCTTGTCGATGAAGCTGCTGATAGTACCCGCCGCCAGCATCATCACCAGCACAGCCACGATGATTGCCGCCACCATCACCGGGACATGGGAGACCATGCCGACTGCGGTGATCACCGAATCCAGCGAGAACACGATGTCGATGATCGCGATCTGGACGATGGTGTAGATGAAGCTGCCGCCCTTGCCCGAAGGCTCATCGTTGGTTTCGTCTTCACCTTCCAGCGCGTGGTACATCTCCTGGGAGCTTTTCCACAGCAGGAACAGGCCACCGAAGAACAGGATCAGGTCACGACCGGAGATGCCCTGGCCGAACACTTCGAACAGATCGGCCGTCAGGCGCATGACCCAGGTAATGGACAGCAGCAACAGGATCCGCGTGATCATGGCCAAGGCCAGGCCGAAAATCCGGGTGCGCGCCTGCATGTGCTTGGGCATGCGGCTGACCAGGATCGAGATCATGATGATGTTATCGATGCCCAGGACGATTTCCAGGGCGGTCAGGGTAAAGAAGGCAACCCATATTTCCGGGTTGGTCAGCCATTCCATGTGAGTTCCTTTGAGCGAGTGTTAGGCCGCGCCGTGCCCCTTCGGTTGTCCGACAGGGGCGCCGCAGCGGGCGATGCTTTTATAGAGTGCTGAACAGCGGAAAAATCCCCATCAGCAAGGCGGCGAACATTATGCACAGGCAAACCAGCACTGCCCACTTCAAGGTGAAGCGTTGGTGATCGCCGAACTCGATCCCGGCCAGCGCCACCAGCAGGTAAGTCGACGGAACCAGCGGGCTCAGCAGGTGAACGGGCTGGCCGACGATGGAAGCACGGGCCATTTCGACGGCGGTGATGCCGTAATGGCTGGCGGCTTCGGCCAAAACCGGTAACACCCCGTAATAAAATGCATCGTTCGACATGAAGAAAGTGAACGGCATGCTCACCAGCGCGGTAATGACCGCCAGGTAAGGACCGAGGACCTCCGGAATAACCGCCAGCAAGCTCTTGGACATGGCATCGACCATGCCGGTGCCGGTCAGGATGCCGGTGAAAATCCCCGCCGCGAAAATCAGCCCGACCACCGCCAACACGCTGCCGGCGTGCGCCGCGACGCGGTCTTTCTGCTGTTGCAGGCATGGGTAGTTGACGATCATCGCAATGCTGAAAGCCACCATGAATAGCACGGGCAATGGCAGCAAGCCGGCAATCAGGGTGCACATCAGGGCCAGGGTCAGCGCGCCGTTGAACCAGATCAACTTCGGACGGCGGGCATCCGGAAACTGCGAAACGCTGATTTCGCTGTGGTCCATTTCATCACCGGCCAGGTGCAATTCACCCAGGCGGGCACGCTCGCGTTTGCCGTACATATAGGCAATCGCCAGGATCGCCACGACGCCGGCCAGCATCGCTGGGATCATCGGCACAAAAATGTCGGACGGATCCACATGCAGCGCACTGGCCGCCCGGGCGGTCGGGCCACCCCACGGGGTCATGTTCATGACGCCGCCGGCGAGGATGATCAGGCCGGCCATGATGCGTGGGCTCATGCCGATGCGGCTGTAGAGCGGCAGCATCGCGGCTACGCAGATCATATAAGTGGTCGCGCCGTCACCATCGAGGGAAACGACGAGCGCCAGGACGGCGGTACCGACCGAAACTTTCAACGGGTCGCCCTTGACCAGCTTGAGGATCTTGCGCACGGCCGGGTCGAACAGGCCGGAGTCGATCATCAGGGCAAAATAGAGAATCGCGAACATCAGCATCACCCCGGTCGGGGCGAGCTTGGTGATGCCTTCGAGCATCATCGGGCCGATTTTCGGCGCGAAGCCACCGAACAGGGCGAACAGGATCGGGATGATGATCAGGGCGATCAGCGCGGACAGGCGCTTGGTCATGATCAGGAACATGAACGTGATGACCATGGCGAAGCCAAGGAAAGTCAGCATGGGAAATACTCCAGGCGTGGCGCGGCTATGAAATGCGAACCGGACAGGTCAGCGCGAAATGCAAAGCACGAGGGGGACGGATGGAGTGGGTGCAGCGGGACGGGAAGCAGCGGACATCAGAATCACCATTGTTGTTGTTAAAAGGGCCGCACGAGCTAACGAAGACTCGTTTTAGGCCACCGGTCTATTGCCGGTAGGTGAGCCGATCCTAATCGCGCAAGCTTTCAGCAGCCTTTCGCCACAAAA